>JAPOKD010000324.1 GCA_029977825.1 Planctomycetota bacterium
GCTCCCACGTTCCGTTCTTCGCCGCCACGAGCAAGCCAGGCGCCATCGCTTCGTTGGGAATCAACCAACAGATCTGCCACCATCTCGTCTGCTTTTTTTGCGTACTTGCCGCCAGCCTGATGCATGCCTTGTGCAAAGTAGTAGACGCCGTAGAAAAAGAATCTCTCGTTAGCTTTGGGTGGATGTTGCATCAGCCATTCAGAAGCACCTTCGACCATGGGTGAATCGTACTGACCACAAACCTGCATGGCAAGCAAGCCAGCAGCCGACATGGTGAAGGATGGGTGGTGCGTTCCCGGCGTGTAGCTGAATCCAGTAACTTTGTTGCGTGGCGTCCCGTCACGATTCAGAGGTGAGGCGTATGAATAGCGTAAATAATTGAGGGCTTCATCAATCGCTTCTCCGGGCACATCCAGGCCATCATTCTTGGCTGACCGCAATGCCATCAGTTGCCAGACGGATACGGAGAGATCTGAATCGCGGCTGGTTGGTGTGTAACGCCAGCCACCTTTCAGCTTTTCGGACTTTGAGACCTTCTGAGCAGTGAGGATCAGCTTGATTGCATCGACCAGCATTTTATGGATCTGGTCGTTCTGTTCTACGGTCGCTCCCATGCCCAGCATTTCAGTAAGCATCAGAGTGGTGATTCCGTGACCGTACATGCGTGAGCCATCGCGGCCGCCAAGATACCCCTGTGCATCCTGGTTTTTTCTCTGCAGGACAAAATCAAGAGCCTTCGCCATGGAGCGGCCTGCCTTTGAAAAGGCTTGCGGTTCAACACCGATGGATGCCATCGCCATGATGGCCAAGGCTGTCATGGCTACCTCGTGGCCACGATCGGCAATCGAGCCATTTTCACGTTGGGAATTGACCAGATACTCGACACCCGATTTGACGGCGCGGTCAATTTCGTCAGGTGCATACAGACTGGCTGGATTGCCTTTGTCATTAGCGTTGTCTTGTCCAAGGCACACGTGCCCTGCACTCGCAGCAGCAAGGCCCATAAGCCAGTGTCTGCGATGGAGGAGGCCGGTTCGATAACTTGACTGATTCATTGTTTCACTCAGACTTTTCCGCAGCGCGGGTAGCAATCGCACGGAAGTAGGCTTCGATTTCGCGACGATACTGTGGAGCCACACTTTCCGCACGGCTTTCAGACGCATCTTCTGTGCGACGTTCCCTAAGTTGTCCCCACTCGGCTCCCGACCTTGCAGTTTGGCTGATGTCCAACTTCCCGCCAGCGGGCATTTGCATCCCGTCGCCTGACTCGGTCGATGGAGTAGAACCTTCGGATGGGCTTGGTTGTCCCGGATTCATTTGTGCTTGCCGCTCACGAGCAGCCTGCTGTGCCTGGGACTGCATGGCATTAGCTAACGTGGGTGACGCTTCACCGGCTGTCTGCTGTTGCCCAGATGCCTGACCGTCTTGTTGGCCAGCCTGTTGTTCATTTGAAGCCTGTTGTCCTTGCTGCGGTTCGCCAGCTTGCTGCTGCCCTTGCTGGTTGGCTGCCTGTTGGGCATCAGATTGCTGTTGTGCTTCGCGTGCTTGTTGGGCCATGGCGCGATCAAGTTCATCAAGTGTGCGGGCAAGTTCTTGTCCTCGTTGCTGCTCAGCACTTGGCTGTCCCTGCGGCTGCTCGCCGCTTGGCTGTCCCTGTTGCTGCTCGCCGCTTGGCTGTCCCTGTTGCTGACCAGTCGGCTGGCCTTGTTGATCCGACTGACTTTGCTGATTGGGTTGTTGGCTATTGGGGGCACCATCAGGCTGACTGCCTTCTTGCCCGCTTTGCGGGTCACCTTGCTCGGTTCCCTGCTGGCTGGTTTGCTGACTATCTTGATCTGCATTGGACGGATTTGATTCTGCGAGCATGTCTGCAAGTTGTTGGGCCGCTTCGCTGATTTGTTCCGATGCATTGGCTACATCGCGGTTGGCTTGCGGACTCGTCTCGGAGGCTTCTGCTGCCTGTTGCAGGCTATCGGACGCATCTTCAGTTGCCTGCGAAGCTGATTGTTCAATCGCATCGGCTGCATTGGCAAGTTGTTCGGCAAGTTCCTGCTGCCCCAGTCTTTCTTCGTGGCGTGCGGCACGCCGAAGTTGTTCGGTGGCATTGTCGACTTGTTCCTGAATTCTGTCCTGTCGGCGGGCCAATTGCTCAGCAGATTCCTGTGGCAACCTCAGCTGTTCTTCATTGGCCATGCCCTCACCAAGTTCCCGCAAAGCATTCTCGATGTCTCCCAGTTCGTTTCTGGTCTGTTCTTCAAGTCTGGATGCCAACTCGGCTGCCGGGTTTGGCGCGTTGAGCGGTGGCAGGCTTTGATTTCGTGCATTCTGCTCACGTTTGCCAGCATTCTGCTCGCGTTGTTCAGCGAATGATTTTGTTTCACGGGCTGCCTGTTCTGCGGCTGCTGCGTTCTCAATTTCCTGCTGGGCTTTCTGGATTTCCGCGTCCAGTCGATCTTTATTGCCTTGCTCGCGGTTACGCTGCTGTTCCAGTTGCCTTTTGCGGTTTTCAGCGTTGCGTTTCTCGTTGCGTGCTTCATTCGCGCGGCGATCGGCATCACGTTTTGCGGCAGACCACTGTTGGCGTTCTGCGGTCGCGTTGCGGACTTGTTGGGACCGCGCGTCGCGGGCTGCAGCCTCGAGTTGTTGTTGGGCGCGTTTTCGGCTCGACTCATCCTGGTGGACTTTGCTTTGCACCGCCTCTTCCGTCGGCGTTTTTGCTTCCGCTATGGCGTCCTTTGCCTTCTTGATGGCATCGGTCATCGTGTTGGCCGTTTTCTGCATTTCGCTGATCAGTGAGTCTTCACTATCGAGCTTGGCTGCTTCTTCGACAGCATCACGCAACGCGTCTCGCGCTTTCTGCAAATTCTGTTGCGCTTTTGGGACGTTACCCTGTTCTTTTGAGAGCGCTGATTCCGCTTTTTCGACCAGTGCCCGTTCCAAGGCCTCCGTTCGAGCTGCAAGTGTTTCGAGTTGCTCGGCTGTACGTTGTTTCTGTTCTCTGACGGTGGGATCAGCTTTCTCAACAGCTTGATTCAATTGTTGTTCCTGTTCAGCGGCACTTTCCAATTCGCGTTGTGCAGACTCGGCGGCTTGTTGAGCTATTTCCGAGAGTTCCTGTCGCATAGGTTCATTTGTCTGCAGTTCCCGCTCCAGCTGTTCCATCAACTCTTCCGGAGTACTTTGGGCAGACTCAGCCATCTTCTCTGCTTCGTCAAAGCGTTGGTCGAGTTCGTTCTGCATTTCCAGTGCGGCTTCTGCCTGACGCAGGTCGTCACGGGATTGTTCTATCTCTTCCCCATTTTCTGCCGCGTCGAAGTGAGCTGCTGTTTTTTCAAGGGCTTCAGCAAGTTGGTTCAACGCGTCGGCCGTCTCATCGAGGGCTTGTTGTCGCTGTTGAGCATCGGTTGCTTTCTGAGCCTCTTGCATTGACTCCTCTGCTTTTTGAGCAGCATCCTGTAACTGTGCGGCCGCTGCATCAGCATCGCGAGCGAGTTCGCGTTCTGCTTCGTCCGTGATGGAGGCTGTATTGGCAAAGTCAATCAGTGCTTCCAGGGTTTCTTCAGTTGCATCGGCCGCTTCCTGCTGTTTTTCAGCAAGTTCTTCGGCCGTTTCAGCAGATGAATCTTCTCGGGTTTCGATCCGTTCTTCTGCCTGCTTGACTTTCTCAGCTGCTTCTCGAGCTTGCTCGGGTAACGTCAGTACATACTTTCGGATGGTTTCGCGAGCCTCTTCGACTCCAGCGTTTAATGCTGCGATGGCAGACGTAAATTCACGTTCCATGTCGGAAAGGTCAGCATCTGCGGCAGCCATTTGTTCATCTCGCCAGCGTCGGGAGGAAATGCGATTTCGCGCTGCGCTGAATTCGCTACCGTGTCGCAGTCGATCGAGCTTCCGTAGCTCTGCATCAGGCTCGAGCCTCGCATTAATCATGGTGTGGACGGGCCACTCCATCCCAACCCCAACTCGATCAAGCCTATGAGGGTGATCAATTTTGGAGGTGGCGTTGGGTTCAAGTTGCCTTTCTGCCAACATCAATCCTCTCAGTTCGGCCAGGTACCGCTTAGCTGCGTGATACGCTTCGAGTGTTTGAAACGCGTAGCCAAGCTTCTGGTGAATCTCGGTTGGGTTTTCATCCCGGTAAGCGGTGAATCCATTTTCTGTCACATTACCGATGGCGCTGTGCATCAGGTTCAAGTCAGCTGCGTACTGGGGATCCAGATTCAGGCGGCTCCGGTGCAGCGTCTCGTCCTCTGAAAGTCGTCTCAGGATCGTATCACGCGCGAGTGCGAATTGCATTTCCGCCAGTGACAGCGATCGCGTGGCCCGCGCGGCATTTTCGGAGTTGTCTTCCGATTCTTCCAGTTTCTTTCTTTCGCGGTTACTGGTTTCCCCCGATAGAAGCAACTGACGCACGTTATCGCCAGAACTGCTCAGTTGGATCTGTAGTTCTCGCAGCATGTCGGACAGGGTCGCAGTGATGCGGGAATCAAAGATGCCGGAGCGATGTTGATTCCGCAACTCTCTTTCAAAATTGGTGATCAGCGCTCGTGCGGAGGCTTCGCTTGGTGGCTCGTCGATCGATGCCTGCAACCGTGACGCCCATGAGTCAATCCAGTTCGTCCATGAGTCCAGATGTGACTGGGTTGATTCAGGTAACGCTTCCATATTTTGTTGGATCAATTCTTCAATGGCATCCAAGCGGCCAATTGCAACCTTCAAATGCCTTGGCCATCTTTTGGCCGAGCTTTCGTGATCTGCGTCTGTCAGTGGCGTTACACTTCCCTGTAACGCGATCACGTCGTCAATGATTCCAATCGACAGAGTCTTGCCGAAAATGGCTTGAGCGTACCTTTTGATGCGGGACCCATCCTGAGCCATGCGTTTCGCTCGGTTGGTCAGGTCCTGCGTTGCACGATCACGCTCAGACTTCCAAGCATCCATGCTTTGTTCTCGGACCCAAGTTGATTCAGAGATCCAGTTTTTCAGCTCGCGGTCAACTTTGGCAATGGCTCGCCCCAGAAGTTCCCATTCACTCGACTGGATAGACTTTCCTGAGAACTGAATTTGCTGAATCAATAACTGCATTAGGGCTTTGTGTTGCGTGTGCAGTTCGTTGGCTTTCTCAACGGTTTCGTTAAATGTGCCTTCCTTGTTTTCACTGGCCGTTTGCATCACGGTCGCTACTTCCTCACCCCATTTGGTTATCGCCTGCGTGAGTGCGCGCATGGGATTGAGATGATCATGTCGGTTGCGATCAAAGCCGGGTTCAGCGATCAGAACCTGGAGAAACCGCGATGGGCCGGCTTGGCCTTTCCGGTCGATGGCCACCACACGAGTCTGGATGATGTCACCGCCTGAGAGTTGAATCCTGCTTTGAGAGGCCTGGTTCTCGCCGGATTTGTTTTTGGTGCTGCTGCCAAGATTCAGAAGGTCCCATTCCCATTCGATATCCAATTCCCGGTTGGGGACTTCGATCGAAAGAGGAACACGAATCAGTGGGCCACCGTTAATCCTGTATTCCTGCACGACATCATCAAGTGGTAGATCATCCGTTGCGCTTACTCGCATTGGCAAGACGTCGAGAGGCGAGACGAGCATGCTGTTGGAAATTGTCGCATCCCACTGGACGGCGGGAGATGCGTCTGGCATCGGCGTAACGGAATACTGGGGACTGAAAGGATTGTTCAATCCGGAACGCCTACTCGTTGCGTCAATTTGGTAATTTGCATTTGAGCTGATGGGAAATGTAGCAATGAATTCCTGCTCGCTCCCCTCGATGGGTTTCAATTCCCATGGTGTGACGCCTTGGTCACCAAAGCTTATTTCTGCCTTCTCAACCGGTTCATCAAAACGCACCGTGAGCAGCACCTTGGATCCACTGAGTGCTTTGAGGTCGCCGTGCTCGGCGGTTTCAATGCGGTCTGGCAACTTTGCATATGAGGGGAATTGGTAACGTTTTTCAAAAGCTTTGACACTGGGACGCGGAAGAGGAGTCAGTTCATGCCAAAGCGTGATGCCGTCTCCAGCGATGACTCGGTATCGAACGGGTGTGGTTCCGATCGAGAGGTTTGCCGCAAAGGTATCCTGAAGAGCCAGTGTTCCATTTTGGGTGTTGGCAGGTCCAGTGACTCGGGGCGTCATGGCAGTTTCACCTTCGAGACCATCCATGGTGATCCATTGCAACCAGACCTCGTCAGTTGGTTCGCCGCCAATCTGGACGACCACCCCGACTGCATCACCTTCCGCTACAAACCCAGTTGCTGGGGAAGGTTTCAGGATTTCAATTTCAGTTGAGGACGCTCGTTCAATGGCGACCATGGGAAGCATGGCGCGGGCGATGCGTCGTGCAAATTGCAACTGAGGTACGGCGAAAAGTGCCATGAACGCGGCAGTGACCAAAGCCGATGAAAGCAACCAGCGTTTGATCAGTTTGACTGGTAGGACTTTCCCAAAATCCAGTCCGGCTGAATGACGACCTACTTTCTGCTGCAGCTCATTACGGAAACCGATGGAACCATTGGCTTCGTTTGGGTCGGCCAGTTCTACTGCCGA
>JAPOKD010000983.1 GCA_029977825.1 Planctomycetota bacterium
CGTGCCGCTCAGTCTTTCTGCAACGGAATCCGAACTGGAATATGCAATCACTGATTCAGATGCACAGCGGATAATAACCAATGCTGATTTCAGTGCAAGACTTGCACCTCTCTGTCAACGACTTGGACTGCCACTCACGGTGGTCAATGAAATCTCAGACAGTGAACCTGAAACATTACCAACGGTTCAACCTGATCGTCGAGCGATGATTCTTTACACAAGCGGAACAACTAACAAACCCAAAGGGGTGGTCTCAACGCACGCGAATGTTCAAGCGCAGATTGAATCACTCGTAACAGCGTGGCAGTGGCGTGACAGTGACGTGATTCCACTTTTCCTACCGCTTCATCACATTCACGGAATTATCAATGTGCTGTCATGCGGTCTGTGGTCAGGTGCAACGATTGATACTTTTCGCCACTTTGATACTGACATGATTCTCGAACAAGTGGCCAAGAATCGATACACCGTTTTCATGGCGGTGCCGACCATTTACGTCAAGTTGATCCAAATTCTGCAATGCATGACTGACGAACAACGCAAGGTCGTCGTGCAAGGTTTTGCTGGCATGCGACTCATGGTGTCAGGCTCTGCTGCCCTTCCGGCAAGTGTGCACGAAGAGTGGACCAGCCTGACGGGCCAAGCTTTGCTGGAACGTTACGGCATGACAGAAATCGGCATGGCCTTGTCCAATCCCTACACAGGCGAACGCAGACCGGGCGCGGTTGGACAACCGCTGCCAAATGTGGATATCCGACTGAAAAGTGAAAGCGGAGAACTGATAAAGACCGATGGCATGGCAGGTGAGATACAAGTCCAAGGTCCCTGTGTGTTTCTTGAATACTGGAATAAACCAGATGCCACCACGGACTCGTTCGATGATGGCTGGTTTCGCACAGGTGACATTGCAGTCATCGAGTCAGGCTACTTTCGCATCATGGGTCGTCAGTCAGTCGATATCATCAAAAGTGGCGGCTACAAGCTATCGGCCCTGGAGATCGAGTCAGTGCTATTGGACCACGAGCTCATTGCGCAATGCGCCGTCGTGGGAATCCCAGACGACACTTGGGGTGAATCAGTAGCTGTCGCCTGCGTTCTGCAACCGGACTCGGATCTTGACCTCGAAAAACTCAAGGTGTGGTGCCGCGACTGCATGTCTCCCTACAAGATTCCCAAGCAACTGAAAATCGTCGAACAACTTCCACGCAACGCAATGGGGAAGATACAAAAGCCAGCAGTCACTCAAATGTTTGCAACTGATGAAGACTGACCTGCGCCGGAGGGCAGGCAGAATCAGTCAATCTTCAGTACGTATTTACCGAACTGCGGTGACGAACGCATCTGATCAATCGCTCGGTTGGTATCTTCGAGTGAATAGACGGCGTCGATCACAGGTTTGATCTGATGCTCCTCAACCAGCTTCACCATGGCATTGAAGTCATCCGGGGATCCCATCGTTGACCCTTGCAGCCGCAACTGCTTCCAGAACAGCTTGAACATGTCAATCGTTTCGGGAGCGCCAGCCGTCGCTCCATAGTTGATAATCCGACCACCTGATGCCACGAGCCCCAGCAAGCCACCGTACCCGGGCCCACCTGCACTGTCGAGGATCAGGTCGGGTGCTCCCACCGCCGCTGCACAACGTTTTTCCCACCCTTCCTCACGATAATCAAATCCACCTTTTGCTCCCAAACTGACTGCCCGATCAATCTTCTCAGCGGAGGACGACGTCACCCAGACTTCTGCTCCAATCGCAGTTGCGAACTGGAGAGCCATGGTCGCTACTCCTCCGCCAATGCCGGTGATCAGAATTCTGTCATCAGACCTCGCATTGCCCTGGGTGAACAACGCTCGGTAGGCGGTTGTCCCTGCAAGGGGAATGGCAGCTGATTCTTCCCAGCTCAAACAGTCAGGTTTGTGATGCAATTGCTCGACAGGCACAACCACTTCAGATGCAAAGGTACCATCTTCAGGTAATCCGAGAATATGAAACTGCTCCCCCTGAGCTGCTGGATCATCTCCCCAACCAATACCCGGATTCACAATCACTTCCTGCCCTTGCC
>JAPOKD010000420.1 GCA_029977825.1 Planctomycetota bacterium
AGTCCATCAATGCCATCCAATTGCTGTTGATTGAAGAGGGTGGATGTTGCATCCACCGGCTTTTTTCCCACCCGGGTACGAAATGAGCCCTGAGCGTCAAAATTCTCGAAAGCGATTCCCCATGGATCTATTCGGGAGCGGCCGGAAGCACATGCGGGCTTGTTGCGATGGTCAGCAATCCGCTCTTTCAACGTCATCTCCAATATCCGAGGATCGGTCAAATCAACTTCGGGAACATCGGGTGGTGGGGGAGGTGGGGGATCATCAAGAATCCGTTCCAGTAACCAGACACCGCGTTTCAGTGGGTTGGAGTCCGAGCCATCGGAGTTCATCGCCATCACTCCGGCACCTGTCAGAAGACCACCGCGGTGCTGACTTCGGTTGACCTCCGCACGCTGAAATGTTGGGCCAAATACATCCGGTACTCCGTAGTGTCGTGCAAGACGTTCGTTGACGACCACATAATCCGAGTGAAGGAAGTCCAAAACGCTACCATTGCGGTTCAACACTTCGGTGAAGAAGGCAATCGGCTCCTCTCTTATCGCAGCCAGGAACTCGGTGTCCTTGATGTGTGAGGTGCTGTTGAGGGCGTCAAGTCCCAGCCACTGGCTCACAAAACTCTCGTGGAAGCGTCTTGCCTTTGGGTCAGCAAGCATCCGTTTCACTTGCCCGGAAAGAACATCCTTGTGGTGAAGGTTGCCGGTTTTCGCAACCGTAAGTAACTCATCATCTGGAAGGCTCGACCAAAGAAAAAACGAAAGGCGGCTTGCAAGTTCAAAGTTGCTGATGCTGTCAACCTCTTGTCCAGTCGTCTCGCCTACTTTTTCTGTAAGATAAAGAAACTCCGGTGAGGCAAGTGCGGTGGCTAAAACTTCCAGCATCGCATCTTCAAAGGTGGGAAGATCAGCGCGCATGATCTCAAACAGTTTCATGAACTGGTCAATCTCATTCGGTTCGGCCGGCCGACGCCATACACGCAACAAAAATCGGTCCAGAACCTCACGGCCGTACACATTCTCGTCGTTTACATTCTCGCTCGCGAAAAAGATGTCAGTGTGCGTTTTTGGTGGCCACTGTGCGTGATAGGGCGCGGTGATCCGGACATGATCGATGTGCAACCGCAGAGGATTCTTGTTGTTTCGCGTGCTTGAAACATTGCGAATGTGAAGAAATTCATCGCGTCGGGGAAATTCTGTCGCGAGCTTACGAAAGGGGTTCCGTTGGATCTCACTCAGCGGGATGTCGAAATGGATATACTCCGGCTCATCCGCGCTCGCAGTGACAGGGATATCTCGCTGACTGATGACTTCCGTGAAATTGGCGTTGTTGCTGGTGTGGGCGCTGAAAATCAGACGCAGACTGGCGTGCTCGTTTGCTTCGGTTGTTGTGCGGCCAACACGGATGCTGACACGCATGATTCCATCATCAGGTAGAAAACGATCGAGATTCCACTTGGATTCCTGAGAAGAATTAAGCGCGAGAACCACGCCTGACACCGCTGGGGGCAATGAGTCACCTGGTATGGGGTTCGGTTTCACGCTGCCGTTGGAAAATGCGAGCCCGTCGCCAGTTTCAGGGTTGAAAAGATGCTGGCGTTTGGCCTGGTTTTGAAAATCATCCTGTGCCTCGTTGAACAGTTTGGCATTCTTGGCCGTTTTTAGTGCCTCCATCTGCTCCTGCATCAAGATGTCGTAAGTGACTGGATCAGGTTGTGGACCTTGCACGGTTACTCGTTTCAGAGCTGTCAGAGCGAGTTCCCGGTAGGATTGGAATTGCATGGCTGACATCTGAAGCAGCTCTGAATTCTTGATGAACCCATCCTCCGCAGCAGTTTCTGTTGGCAGTGAGCTTCCAATTGCATAGGGGAGCCCCAGCAGATCCTGGATTGCGTAGTTGTATTCCGCCCTTGTCATCCTTCTGAAGGACGTGTGGTCCGATGTGTTTCGGCGCACAAATGAGGCTTTGTTCATTTCCGCGCTGATCCAGTTGATCAGATGTTTCCGTTCGGCATCGCTGAGAGCAAAATCCGGCTCATCGTCGGGTGGCATTTCCGAATTACTAAGGACCTTGTAGATTTCCCGCCAGCGTTCAACACTTTCACCAACCATGAGGTTTGGGCTTATCTGATCGATGCGCAGATTGGCGTGCTCTTCATCTGGCCCATGGCATGACAAGCATTTTGTCTTTAGCAGCGGAGCAACCACATCGTGGTACTGTTTCAGGTCCGCTTTGGGGATCCCATCAAAAGTGTTCTGCGTGAGTTTTTGGTTGAGAAAGGTGGATCTGTCGCGACCTTCTTGTTTGATCTGCGTGAAACTCTTTTCCACGCCATCCAAGTCGTTGTCTGCCGCCAAGCAAGGAACTTCCTGAGTTAGCATTGTTAGCACGATGCCGCACGTCACGAGTTTTAAGAGACACACACGGCGGCGTTGGATAGGTGAAGCATATTGTCGCACGACTGTGATAATCCGAACGATGTGCTGCACTCTCTTGTGAAGCGAGGCAGCCTGCATACCCCAACCGTTTCCAATCACAGATTCAAAGGCGGGTTTTAGTGATAGCAAGGCAGGCACCAGTGGTGTTGGCGATCCATGTCGCGAATGAACACGGTCTTCAAGGCGGGTGTATCGGATGGGCACTACTACGCTCGGCTAGCGTCGCACGGAAATTCTGTCCACGCGTCCAGACGGTCGTTGTCTACGCCCTAGTCTAGCAGATTTTCAAGTTTTCCTTAGTTGCAAGCGACGAATTTGCCCTGCATTTGGTGCCGCTCGCGGGTAAAACCGGATCATTCATCAGTTGGAATTGGTTCGTTCGCTGCTTTATGCCCCTCTACGAGTTTTATCCGGTCGATTAGCACAGAGCCGGTATCCTGCGCTCTGAAGTCAATTTGTTGAGTCTGCTTAGCTGTTTTAAGTGAAATTCGGATACGCGCAGGGCACACGTGGATTACGCCCTGAGGATTTGTTGGTACACCCTGAACATGCATGGGACGAAGACTCGTTAAACTCGTTTACAGATGGGCAAACAAGGTTGGGTGAGCGCAAGAGACGATAATCCAAGACGCGATAAACCTCGACGAGGGGCAGCAAATCTAGCCATGCCAGTCCAAATGTCCTGGCTCAGGGAGCAGCAATCATGATTGAATCGATAGTGACCTACCGTTCAATTTTAGGCCTAGTGCTTGCGGCGACAGGTTTGTTGTCAGCTGATGCGTTTGCGATCAGTCCGCGTGCGGTGCGGGTTGGTACGGCTAAGGTTGATGTCACTCCAACGAGGCCCGTAGTGCTTGCTGGGTACGGTGGTCGCACAAAACCATTCGGTCCGATCGATACGCAATTGTGGGCAAGGGCTTGTGTCATTGGAACAAACAATCCCATTGCTTTTTTAGTGGTTGATAATTGTGGCGTCCCAAAGGCGGTTAAGGACCGTGTTGCTGAACGCGTCGCAAAGCATGGCATCAGTCAAGACCGTTTGATCATTGCAGCGACGCACACGCACAATGCGCCGTCGTTGGTAGGTTACGCTCCCATCGTATGGGCAGGCCGGACCTCGCCACAGGAAGACGCGGCGTCAGAACAATATACGCAGTTTGCCGTTGAGCAGATGGTGAAGGCGATCGTTGTGGCGTTAGCGAATCGAGAACCGATGTTGCTGGAGTGGGGCCGAGGACGCGTTACTTTTGGTGGGAATCGCCGCGTGATTCAAGACTCCGGTTGGCGGGGCTTCGGGCTGCAAAGTGATGGACTCGTTGACCATTCATTGCCTGTGTTAGCTGGCAGGAATGAACAAGGCGAACTGCGTTTTGTTTGGGCAAATTACGCTTGTCATTGCACGACAGTGGGATCGAGAAACGCAGTGGGGGGAGACTGGGCCGGCTATGCAAGCATGGAGATGGAGACGCGGTTTCCCGGAGTGACCGCATTGATGTCGATCGGTTGCGGAGCGGATATAGGGCCTCAACCAACCGGCAGTCTGCAACTCGCGCGTCAGCACGGACGATCCATCGCCGCTGGTGTAGAGGCAGTGCTGGCCGGTGATACCACGCCAATCGGTTTCGAGCCAACAATTGTCAGCAGGCAAATCCAGCTCCCTCTTGAAACACCGCCGGGAAAAGATTTTTGGGAACGGCAACTGATGGAAGGCACAGGGTTCCATCATCAATTGGCAAAGCTGATGCTCCAACGCATTGAGCAACACGGCGCACTGAAGGGTACGGTCGAGTATCCGATATCGGTCTGCTCGTTTGGTAATGAGTTGGCTATGGTTTTTTTGGGAGGTGAGGTGGTGGTCGATTATGCAGTCAAGCTTAGTAGCGAACTTGACTGGGAGCGTTTGTGGGTGACGGCATGGGCAAATGCTATGCCAGGCTACATTCCCTCAAAGCGTATTTTGGCGGAGGGTGGGTACGAAGCAGAATTCTCGCAAGTGTATTACGCCCAGCCATCACGCTACAAACAGGAAGTAGAACGTGTATTGCTGGATGCCGTCAAAGATCTGGCTGGTCCCAAATTTAAAAACCGGGGATCTCAGCCGCCGAAAAACGTGCATCATCCCGAACGCGGGTTTCGTTGGGAGCCGCGTCATGAGGCAGATGCTTTCGCGCAGCTCAAAAACTGGGTGAAGACACTTGACCGAGAGTCGCAAAGAAAACTACTCAGTCGGCTTCAATCCCTTGTTCCGACTGCTCAGGCCGGAGTGGATGAAGACTCTCTATCTGGGGGCAAACTGGATCACTGGAATGACTTTGCTGGCGACCGCACGGAACGTGTTTACATTCGACAGGACCGCAATGATGCCGAATTGCGTTGGAAGTGCCACACGCCCAGCAGCAAGTCAGCGTCTGTGCAGGTTTACTGCTTTTCCGGTGGAACTGGCTGGGAGACGCAGCCGAAAACTGATGGCTTTCAACTGACAGTCAACGACAGCCTGAACCTGCATTTTGATTTATCACGGGAGCTGTCCAGATGGATTTCAAAGAATGGAAAGCTTGAGATGTTTTACTTGCCAACATGGAGGTCGGACGTGGATACCGGAGGATTTTTCTTCATTGTTCTGAGAGATGATGCGATCGTGAACACGTCGCCCGTATCATTCTCAGTGCGATCCATCGGGCAAGGATCGATGCGTTGGTTTGCGATTGATTCACAGCAGGGGATGCCGCAGAGACTGCGTTCACTGCAGGCGGCTTTGGTGCAACAAGAGGAATAGTAGGTATTCGAGTTCTGCCTGTCAGGAACGCAGCGTGTAATTGACGCGAATTTTGGAAGAAGAGGTTCGTTAGAACAACTAAAGACAAAGTGGGATTTCGTGGGCTGTTTGCATTGTTTTTCGAGTCGTTCGCATGTGTCCTTGAAAACTCTTGTTCAGAGGACAAGACTTGGGGCTCCGCAGCATGGTAGCTTGTCGTTAAGTTGTGGGTCGCCACTGCTGGGGCGATGAATGCGGCTTTATGTGGCCATGTGCTCAGGAGAGGGAATGGATTGTTTTGACTTGCGTTTGCCCTTGTG
>JAPOKD010000291.1 GCA_029977825.1 Planctomycetota bacterium
ATCTTGCCTCCACGCAGCAAAATGCTTTGACGGCTTACAGGCTTGCGATGCGTTTGGCAGATGGAGACACGGCACCGAGTGAGTTGAATCTGGTCCGGTACTTCGTCTGCTATTTGTATTTCACGCAAGGTCAATACTACGAGGCCGCGGTCATGGGTGATTTCGTTGCTAGACGGTTTCCTCAAAGCGCTGGTGCGAAGCAGTGTGCGAAGATTTCCCTTGCCTGTTATTTAAAACTATTGGAATCTGCGGGCGATAAGCCAACAGCCTTTGAAATTGAACATGTTGCACAGGCGACAAGATGGATTGCAGATCAATGGGAAGGCACGCCTGAAGCGAATGAATCGTTGGCAACCGTGGTGCCTGTCATGGTCAATGCGAATGCATTGGACCTGGCCTGTGAGTTTTCGCGGCGTTTGCCTGAGGCTTCGCCTGCCCGAGCCATGGCGGAACTTGTGACTGGGCAGGCTCTTTGGGCGGCACAGTTGACCCGGCAACAGCGTGAAGTCGCTTCAGCAGACGCGTCTGCGGTGACAACGCCTGTGCCAGCAGGAACGAGTGACAGTCAGGATGCGTTGGCTTTTCTGCTGTCCGGGTACGAGCACCTACCCAAAGAAACCAACATTGACGCGTCTGTGGCGACTGCAATCCTGTCATTGGCACAGGCATTGTTGGCAAGTGATCGTTCGGGGACTGACGGCTCAGGAACAAACGGGGGGAACGCCAGCAAGGTTGTGGACATTCTGGAAGATGAAACGTTTGGCCCTCTGACCTTGATTGAGCGTGATGATCAGGCGGTACAGAACCCGGTGTTTGTGCAAGAATCGTTGCGGACGGCGTTGCAGGCGTATGTTTCATCCATGGACAGCGACCCTGTGGGCCTGCTGGCAAAGGCTCAGGAAGCAATGGTCAAGTTGCGCCAAGCAGTGGGGACAGATGATGTCGGCAGGCAGCGCATGCTGGCAATCTATGTGACGCTGGCAAAGACGATGGAAGCCAATATTGCCGAGGCGGCACCAAAGTCGCGAAAGCAGATGTCAGCCGTCTTCGAATCATTCCTTGCTGCTTTAAGTGCCGATGCATCTGATCCGGGGACACTCAACTGGGTCGCTGAAACTTTTGCAAGCATGGGCGGTGGGTTTGATGATGGCGGAAGTGTGTTGGATGCCAACGCCACTCAGTATTACCAAAAATCGATCGACGCTTTTCAGAATCTGCTTGGCCAGATCAATTTGCAGCCAGCACTGCGAACTCAGGTGCGAGCGAGGATGGCAGCGGTGAAAGCAAAAAATCGGGATTATCAGGGTGCAATGTCTGACCTGCAACAGTTACTCAGGGACAATCCCTCAGCCGTGAACTTGCAGGTCGAAGCAGCGAAAGTGCTGCAAAGCTGGGGCAGCGTTGATTCCTCGAAGTACTTGGAAGCCATCAAGGGTTTGCAGAGCAGTGAGAAAGGTGGCGTATGGGGCTGGGGAAAGATCGCCAATGCAACGATGCCTCATTTGCAGTTCCGCGATATTTTCTATGAGGCACGGTACGAAATTGCTGCTTGTCAACATGCTCTTGCGATGACGCTTGGCGGGGTAAAGCGAACGAAACAGTTGGCGGCTGCTGAAAAGACGCTGACAATGACAGAAAAACTGTATCCAGATCTTGGTGGCGAGTTATGGAGTTCCAAATACGGGGAACTTCATGAGAAAATCTTACAAGCTGGTGGTACATCAAAGTAAATCCCATGTTTCCATTTGTTGATCGGTTTATGTGTATGAAGGCTCGTGTTCTATTTGTGATTGGCTTCGCGTGTTTGCTGAACGTCAACTGTGCGGTCGCCGAAGAGGATCAGGTTTATGTAAAGCGTGGCGCGAGTGTGCGGGGTAAAATTGGCGAGGTTTCACCCGCCCAGGTTACGGTAGATGTTGGGGGGCAAAAGCAAAGCGTGAGCACCAATGAGATCCGTGTTATCAACTTTGGTGATGAGCCTGCTGCTTTGCGACAGGGGAGAGCGCGTGCTGTCGCAGGCAAGTATGCTGAGGCTTTGACAGAGTTGGAAAAAGTTGATGTCAAATCGATCAGCCGGCCTGTGATGAAGCTCGATTTACAGTTTTATCTCGCTCTTTGCCAAGGGCGAGAAGCTCTCAGCTCGGGGGCTGGAAAAACTCAGGCGACCGACGCGATGTTGGCGTTTGTGAGATCGGCCGCGAGCAGCAACCACTTTTTTCAGGCTGCAGAACTCTTGGGAGATCTGGCTGTTTCCCAGGGAGACTATGAGAATGCAGTGAAGTATTACGGTGGGATCTCCAGTAAGGCCCCGTGGCCCGAGGACCGAATGCGAGCACAATTGTCTGAGGCGGACGCCAGGGTCAAGCAGGGACGCTTTGCCGAGGCACAGAAGAGATATGAGGACATTCTGAAACAGAAAGCTGATGCACCCGAAGAAAAGCGTTTAAAGCTATTAGCCGCAGTGGGTCGCGGTCGGTGCCTGGCAGACACTGCTTCAGTCGATGAGGGCATCAAGGTCATTGAGCAGTTGATTGACGAAAATGATTCTGCCGATACCGAGTTGTTTGGGCGAGCCTACAACGCTTTGGGCGATTGTCTGCAACTTTCAAATAAACCCAAAGATGCTTTGATGGCCTATTTGCACGTTGATATTCTTTTCTATGGAGATTCTGAAACGCATGCTGAATCGCTCTATCATCTCGGTAAGCTTTGGCAAGTTGCTAAGAATCAGGATCGGGCCGCCGCCGCTGTTAACCTGCTGAAACAGCGATACGCAGGAAGCATTTGGGCGGAGAAACCATAAGCTCGTTGGTGAATTTTCGGTACGGCTAGGTCTCAGGCCGTTTTCTGGTGTGTCATTGCTTTCCATAAGAAGCGGTGTCGATTGTGACGGTGTAAGGGCGGGGTGTTGGTTTCGTAGCGGGCCCGTCTCAAAGTCACCTCAACTGCAGGTGAGTGTGTGCTGCCCTAGTGAAGAATGATGGGGCTGTGTTTTTTTGTGTATTTTTGTTGGGTTGTCTGTCATGCTGATTCGTTCGTTTCTGTCGTTGATCGTTTTGTTTTTGTGCACCGCTTTTGTTGAGGTTCATGCAGAGGAGAAGCCATCTGCAGAGCAGGGCAACGAAACATCAGGCACGAATATCGTTCTGATACTGATTGATGATTTGGGTTGGAGTGATTTGGGCTGTTACGGTAGCACGTACTATCGCACACCCAATATCGACGCCTTGGCGAGTGGTGGTGTCAGGTTTACTGATGGTTACGCAGCCTGCAACGTGTGCTCACCGACTCGCGCGGCAATTCTAAGTGGCAAGTACCCAGCGAGGTTGTTGTTAACGCAGTGGCTGCCTTCTGGACGCTGGAGTGCGACCAGGAATCGCATGCGGGAGGCCCGCTATCTATCGAACTTGCCACTCGAGGAAATTACAGTCGCTGAAGCGATGCGTGAGGCAGGTTATCGCACTGCGTTCATGGGAAAATGGCATCTGGGAACGGAGACTTACTACTACCCCGAGCATCAGGGTTTCGATCTGAATGTTGCTGGTCGTGATTACGGCGCGCCCGGAAGTTACTTCTATCCCTTCGAGGGTAAGTGGCGGATTCCGACAACGGGGCAGGTCTTACAGAAGAAGAATCCGCTGGAGGGCAAGGCTGGTGATTATCTCGTTGATCGGTTGGCAGAAGAAGCCGAAAAGTTCATCGTGTCCAGCAAGGATGTGCCGTTCTTTTTGATGTTGTCGCACTATGCAGTGCATTCTCCGTTGCAAGGCAAGCCCGCTAAGGTCGATGAATATGAAAAAACGCCGTCCGGGCAAAGGCAAGGGAAGCCACATTACGCTGCCATGGTCGAGAGCGTTGACGAGAGTGTGGGGAGAGTCATGCGAACGCTGCGGCGGTTGAACTTGGACAAGGATACCTTGGTGATTTTTACCAGTGACAACGGA
This sequence comes from Planctomycetota bacterium, assembly GCA_029977825.1. Taxonomy (GTDB): domain Bacteria; phylum Planctomycetota; class Planctomycetia; order Pirellulales; family Pirellulaceae; genus Rubripirellula. Next base: position 3,945 of record JAPOKD010000291.1, read on the forward strand.
GGGTTCGCAAAGGCTACCGATAACTCGCCACTACGCGCCAATAAGGGCTCAAATTATGAGGGCGGAATCAGAGTTCCAGTCCTGATGCACTGGCCCGGACGCATCGCAGCGGGGACGATTTGTAAGGAGCCTGTGATCAGTAATGATTTCTATCCAACGATTCTTGATGCGATAGGTGTTGCTCCGAAGCCCTTCCAGCATGTGGACGGGATGAGCTTGATGCCGCTGTTGGCTGCAGATGGCAGTTTTCAACGAGATGCACTTTACTGGCACTATCCCCATTACAACCAGCATCCACAGAGTTTTCCCTCGGGCGTAATTCGTCAGGGAGATTGGAAGCTGATCGAGAACTTTGAGACCGGAGAGTTGGAACTGTTCAACCTTGCAACTGATATGGGTGAGTCTGAAAATGTCGCTCGGCAGAATCCGGATTTGACAGCTGAGTTGCTCGCAAAATTGAAACGCTGGCGAAGTTCGGTGAACGCGGATCCGATGCTTGAGAATCCACAATATCAGGTCAAAAACAAGACGCCTAACTGAGATGCTGGGATTTGAAGCGGAAGTTTGACACTTTGACACTTTGCGATCAGTTCAAATGCGGTCCAGCGTTGTGATTATTGCTGCTGAGAACCAAGCCATTGAGCGAGCTTTTTCAAATCGTCGGCTTCCATTGAGAGCACGATCTCCTGCCGATGAATGTCGTGAATGGCGAGCATGTGGTCAGCGTGAAAAGATACTTCGTCACCTTGTTTAAGCCCGTGCAGTCTTGATTCGTATAGTGGGTTGTCGATAACACCAATGAAATACTGTCCCTCACGGTCCGTGATGCGAATCCAGAAATCTTCACCCCAGCCCCGCGAAGGAACGTTTTGGGGAGGGATGCTGACGAGCGAAGCTGGATTTTCATGCCGCAGGATCGGCTTGCTCGCCTCTCCCTGGCATGATTCACAGTAACATTTTTCTGGCGAATCCTCATGTACAGAAAAACGGGGTGAATCCAGTCTTAGTTCTACAAACTGTCCGTTTGTAATGTATTTTTTGATCACATCGGGCGGTATCTGAAAACGATCACCATTCTCGGCATGCATGGCGACACCGTCCACGAACTTGTAGCCGTTGGAGAAGGTCTGTTCGTGGAAGCGGGATTCGATTGATCCTGAGGACGTCATGATTAGGTACAGGATAAGGGTAGGAAATAGACGGCCAGCCAGACGGTCTGTTCGTCAGGTTTAGTCCACTCGACTCGGTGCTTTTCGTGCGGTGCGATTGTAATGTGGTCGCCGCGACGCAGGTGAACAAGCCTGTCGTCCAACTCGAATCGGAGCCGTGCCTCACCGCTAAGAACTGTAACCCATTCGGCGTTTGGATCGTCGTACCAGAACCCGGGGGCACTACTGTGGCCAAGAGAAACGATGCGTTCAACGCGAATGTTCTGGCCGCATGCAAGAATTTCGATCAATTCTGCTTTGTCCGTTGAAGGACTGATCTGGTTTAGCAGATTCATAACACGGCTGTCTGGTGGACGGTCAACTGAGTTCATGTTGCCTTACCATTCCAGTCGTAGTTGTTTTGTTTTACAAATCCTTCCACGGCAATGGATGCGTCGGGGTTGACCTGCACCATAGAGAAACCATTGTTTTCAACACCCTTACCCTCGACCATGGCGACCATCGTGCAGTAGTGGATCCCATTCAAGTTCCTGTAATCGTTCTTGTGGCTATGCCCCTGAAAGACGGCGTGAACCTTGCCACTTTTTTCAAGTATTTTTCTCACGTCTGCCGCATTTCGAACACCGTGGTTGTCCTTGGTGTCAAGCCGCTGATGAGCGAAGACGATCGTTGGAAGTTGGTTGGTCGAAAGGTCGGTGCGAAGCCATTCCAATTCGTGCGGAGGCACATTAGCATCCGTCCATTTAAAGTTCTTTCTGCTGTAGGGGGTCCCGTCACTGCGAAAGCAGGAATCGAGAATGATAAAGTGTATGTTGCCCGAATCGAAGGAATAGAACGATTTCTTCTGCTGAACTTCTGATAAGAATTCTTCCTTCTTCAAAGTGTCAACACAGTGATTTCCCAGCACATAATGTCTGTGCCGTGCAAGTTGTGAGAACTGCCGATTGATCGTTTTGAGATAACGCAGCTCTGTTTCCACCGAATCAGCGGCATCAATCAGGTCACCTAGTTCGACCACGAAGTTGGGGTTCGCTTTGCGGATTTTTTCACTGGCTTTTTCAAGTTTTTCCGGCGTGTCGCGATAGTGACGCGAGCCCGATGCCGCTTTGTCGGCGTAATGAAGGTCGGTGACCATCCCAAAGCGTATTGCAGTTTTTGCTTTCAAGCATGTTGTGGTGTTCGCTCGAGCGCCAGTGGTCAGCACGAGTGTGCTACCCAATAGAAAGGCTCGTCGGGAGCTAGTGGATGGATGTGTGTTTGGTGAGTCGTTTTTCATCGATCAGGCAAATCCCAGAGAGCGGTGATTGGGCGTGGCGGGTTGCGGCAGACTCATTTCGTCATTGTGAAGTTCACCGGACCGGGGCTTGTTTGGGTGATCATTCGTTTACGGCAACCGTCGTCAGGTCGTATTCTAATTAGTTCTTTGGCAAGGCACATCAACGTCGGCGTTACGATAGGGACTCATGGCGGCGAGAGGCCGCGTGTTGGGCAACGCTGAATGCCAGAGTAAATGAGAAATGTCGCTATTTTCTTCGATGTTTGGTAAGTGGATTTCGATTGAATCATCGTAATTGAAGTCGTTTTTTGCACACGGGCACTTCGGTAGCGGTGGTGACCTTGGTTTTGTTTTGAAAAAAGTTTTGGGCAATTCACAACGTTCTAACTGGCTGTTTTTGGCAGCTTTTGTGGTTGCCAGCCCCGCGAGTGCGTTTTAGTGGGGCTAATGCCCTCATTCGCGGGCAGGAGTAGTCGTGCCATTACTGCCTTTGTTGGCGGAACTTGCGCGTTCCTACGTTGACGAGGACAAAAGCTTGACTACGATCCTCTCCATC
>JAPOKD010000960.1 GCA_029977825.1 Planctomycetota bacterium
CGCCAAGCCATGCCATTGCAAGCAGCAGTCCCATGAACACGGCAAACCGCTGGGTTGGCATGAATTCGCTAGCGCAGTACACCAGCAACGAGCAACCGCAGATGACGGTTGTCTGGAACATGGCGAGTCCACAATATCTGAGCGCTGTGACGACTGATGCTTCGAGTTCCAGACCCTGGCATCGTGCCGCGCGGAAATGTGAGAGCAGGTGTAGCGTATCGTCTACGGCGATCCCCAAGGCAACAGAGGCCGTCATGACGAGTCCAATGTCAAGCGAGATGTCTAACCATCCCATTGTCCCAAATAAAACCAGGGTGGGGATCATGCTTGGTACCATCGACAATAGCCCACCCCACAGGTTCCCCACCATGAAGGACATGAACATTGCAATGATCAGGAATGCTGCGGCAAAGCTACGCACCAGGTCTTCGAGAAGCACTCTTTGGGCTGCTTCGACAATGACCACGTGACCGGTAAGTGACAGGTCGGGGCGTGCGTGGGGATCCAGGCCCTGGATTGCCTGCTGTGTTTTTGCGTTTATATCATTCAGCCGTTCTGATGCTGGTGTTTCATCATTTTGAAAAAGTCGAAACGTCAGTCGCCACGTTTCTTCCTGGCCACTTCGTCGGAGAAATCCGAGTTCGAAAAGGCGTGATGATTGCTTTTCAATCATTGCCTTCGCTACCGCACGTGTCGTGACATTGGCCAAGCTTCGGCCACTGAGCATGCCAGGCATGAAAGTTGCGCATGAATTTATTCCGCCCACGCCGTCAACCTTGGAAAGAGCGGCGTGAAGTTGATATACGATCTTATATCTCTGTAAAGCTGGCAGGTCTGTAGTCGTTGGGAAGGTAACAAGCAGTTCCCCGGTCATGGTTGGACCTAGGTGCTCTTCATACCAGCGATACGAACGATTCAGGTCATCCTGTTCCGCAAACATATCGGTGACTCTGACGGACGATTTCAAACGGCCCAGTCCGACTGTCGTGAGTAGGGTAAGGAGGGCGAAGGAAACGAATACCCACCGACGGTTTTCCAATGGAAAGCGAAGCAGTTTGTGCTGCCAGGAATGTGTCAGACCGGGCGCACAGGAATGTTCCCGTGTGCGGGTTCGGGACTGGTGGCGATCTTCCGCGGTTGAGAGCCAGAATTTTCCACGGGATAGTAGCATCGCACCTGGCATCATGAGAAAGATCATTGCAAGGGCGAATAGCAGGGAACCCGCGGCAGCAAGGCCGAATAATCGCACGGGTTCAATTCTGACGAGCAGTAAGGAAAGCAGGCCGACTGCAGTTGTGAACACTGACAACGTGCAGGGCTTGTAACCATGGGCCATTGCTGACTGCACCGCCGAGACAAGACCCGCCTCAGGCATCAGCTTCAGGCTCTCACGAAAGTAATTGCAAAGGTGAACTCCGGCTGAAATGGTCAACACAAAAACAAAGGCAGGAAGGATGATCAAAACTGCGTTCAGGTCATAGTTAGCGTAGTAAAACGCTGCAAGAACCATTCCCTGAGTGATCATGGCAATCGCGATAATGGTTGCCGAGAGTGTCAGTGAGCGTAGGCACAGCAAACAAAGCAGTGCTGCGATAGCCGAGGATGGGATTGAGAAACGGGTGATCGATCGCATGGCGGCCCCATCAATAGCCGCACCATCTACCGGTCCTCCGACCATGACAACGTCCGATGGAGCACAGCCCACGGTCTTAGCAATACCGGTGCGCAACAGTGGCAGAAGTGTACGATGGTGATGCAGCATGGAAAGATTCAGCGATATCACAATGCAGCTTTGCTTTAAATCATCGCCGACCAGCGATCCCCGCAAGCGAAGTGCCGCTTGTCGTTGGGTCAGATTCAGAGGCGCTTCACGCATTCGGTCTATGAGTTGATCACCACTTCGTACCCACTGAAAGGGATGCCGCTCGGGTATACTCGCTAGAATTTCCTCGTAGCGTTGTTCGTCTTCAGGCATCCATGCGTTCTGCGGCAGCTTTGCATATTCTTTTGAGAGTGGCTCAAGCCAATCCATCGCAGCATCGATCGATGGATCCTTTAGCTGCGATTCTGGCCACGTCACCATCACCAGGTCAGTGACAGAGAAGGTTTCAATGAACTTGAAAAAATCCTGACGGGTGTCCATCTCCTGGGGCAGCCACAACGCAGGTAAGTTACGAAGTGTACCGAGAGCAGCGCCTGAATGGATGATCGACGGAATCAGCAAGGCGGCCAGAACCAGAACCCCAATGAGGAATTGGACGTGGTATC
>JAPOKD010000354.1 GCA_029977825.1 Planctomycetota bacterium
TACCGAGTCATCATCGCACGCCACGGAACCGCAAGATCGCTGCAAGGGTACCTGGCAAGTGTGCAGCCCTGAAACCGTCAGCAGTTTTTCTGCCACCGCCTATTTCTTTGGACTCAAGCTGCAACAGGAACTTGACGTCCCTGTGGGGCTCGTCAATTCTTCCGTGGGCGGAACCGCCATCGAGGCTTGGACTAGCATGCCGGCTCAGAGGTCAAACAAGGCACTCCAACCAATGCTGCTCGATTTCGCCCGTTTGGAGAAAGGATTCGACGCAGAAGCCGCCAACGAACGTTATCAGAAATCACTGGATCGATGGGAAAAACTTAAAGCGGAGAATGCAAACACGAAAAGCAGAGACCAGAGGAAACGTCTACCACGCCGACCGTCGGTACCGAGCAGGCCATCCGCAGGCAAGAATTATCCAAGCAACCTGTTCAACGGAAAAATCAATCCGCTGATCGGTTATGGAATTCGGGGTGCGATCTGGTATCAGGGTGAACGCAACTCCAACGGAAAATTCTCAGGACTTTACGACAAACAACTCAAAACCCTGATCAATGACTGGCGTGAACGATGGGGGACACCGGAACTTCCGTTTGCATGGGTGCAACTACCTAATTTTCGAGCACTGCAAACGAAACCGTCTGAACCAAGCGGATGGGTCAATGTGCGGGAAGGCATGCTTCGCGGTTTGAGCATTCCCAACACTGGCATGGCCATCACTGTTGATGTCGGTGACGCCAAGAACATCCACCCCAAGAACAAACAGGCCGTGGGAGGACGACTGGCAAGGTGGGCACTTGTCGACGTCTATAACCAAGGCAAGAAATCAGACGGCGGAAATGTGGCAATGGGCCCCTTGCTCAAATCAGCAAAACAAACGGGTGACGGGATCGATTTGTTATTCTCACAAGTTGGAACGGGACTGAAATCCACGAAAGGGCCGCTACAGGGTTTCGCTGTAGCCGGCAAGGATCGGGTTTTCCACTGGGCTGAAGCCAAAGCAAGTGGCAACAAAGTTTCCGTTACCTCGAAACAGGTACCGGAACCGGTTGCCGTCCGTTACTCATGGGCAAGCAATCCGATTGGCAATCTGACTAACAGCGTGGACCTGCCAGCCTCGCCGTTTCGAACTGATGACTGGACAGATTCCCAATAGTTAACAATCTGTTAACAGGTTGGGCGACCATGCTAAAATGCTGGAGATCTCTGTTTCTCACCTGGCGATCCTGCCCGCACGCCATTCCAACGAGCCTGTCTGTTGTCGCATCATCTTTCATTGCTGTTGATCATCATGGTTTTGGGCGTGCGTCTGCCCATATCAGAAAGTTTCGCTGGCAACGCGCACGACAAGGACAACACGCAGAATAAGGACAACACGCAGGACGAGACAGACTCAGACACTCCAGCCGGATTTTCAAACGCTGTCACAAAGAGCTATCAGACTTCCGTGCAACCGTTGCTCAAGAAACACTGTTTCCAATGCCACGGTGACGGAGACGAAGTCCATGGGGAAGTCAATTTCCAAAAGATCGAAACGGAACAGCAGATCAAGGTCGCCTTTGAACTTTGGTCCGATGTCCTTGAGGTGATTGACTCAGGGACAATGCCGCCCGAAACCGAACCTCGTCTGACTTCGACCGAAATTGCCCTCTACAAGGCGTGGTACCAGAGGGAACTGGTGGACACAATCCAATCGCTTCCAGATGTACTCCGCCCACGTCGCCTATCGGCTCACGAGTACCGTCAAACCCTCCGCACTCTTCTTGGATTTGAACTGGAAGTTTCAATCGTGGAAGCCGAACAGACGATCGTCGAAAAATCGCTGGTGATGAAACTGCTGCCGGTCGACCCACCAGGTCCCAGCGGTTTCAAAAACGACACTTCTGCCAATCCCCTGACTACGAATGTCTGGGAACAGTATTCGTTCCTGATTGATGATGCTCTGGCACAATGGCTTTCCATCGAAGGAAGAGAAAACCTTGAACGAATCACTGGCCCGGTCGTCGGTGAACACCTGACATCAACGCAATGCGAGAAACTGCTCAAATGGACCCTGCGCCGTGCCTACCGGCGTCCTCCCGCTGCCGAAACCATGGCAACATCGCTTGCTGTGCTTGATGGCAAACGGGGCGCAGAACTGGAATCGGCACTTCGTATTGAATTGAAGTCGGTGTTGATGTCTCCTCCATTCATCTACCGCAGCCTGCTTGCCACGGTGGACGACATTGAAATCGTTAGCGGCCAAGTGGGTTCAACTTTTTCCTACGGTCGCGTCGATGATCATGAACTCGCAGAACGGCTCAGTTACTTCCTGTGGGGCGACATGCCTGATGACCGCCTGATGCGGCTGGCAGACGAGGGAAAACTGCGTGATCCAGATGTCTATGCAAGTGAAACAGCTCGTATGCTGGCAGATCCAAAATCTCAAAATCTTGCGAACAACTTTGGCGTAGAGTGGTTCTCGCTGAACGAAATTTCCAAAGTATCAAACAACCCACCTGTATCACACGCGTTGCGTCAACAACCCATCGACTTTCTGAATTATCTGTTCACAGAGGGCCGACCACTGCTGGAACTGCTGGATTCCAAGGTCACCTTCGTCAATCCTCACACAGCGAAGTTCTATCCCGGGGATCGAAAACGCATGGCTGCTTACAGGAAGCAGCGAGGGATTGAAGTAGAAGCGGTCCCCAACCAGCGTCTGGAATTGATCAGCACTCCTGAGCGTGGAGGCTTGCTGACAATGCCTGGCGTTCTTGCCATGAACAAGGGACCTGTGATGCGGGGAACGTGGATGCTGGAGAGGGTCATGGGTGAACACTTACCCGATCCGCCTGCCAACGTGGGTCAGGTCAAACCCAATCAACCGGGTGAGAATCTGACTTTTCGTGAACGTTTTGAATTGCACCGCAGTAATTCAACATGTGCGGTCTGTCACAACAAAATCGATCCACTGGGATTCGCCATGCAGGCCTACGATGCAGGCGGCAACTACAGACCCTCAGGCGTAGTCAACGGCAACAAACGCAAGCCTAAAAACAACAAGAAGCAACCCCAAGATACAAACAATTCCGCCACTGCGAAAACAGTCGACACGAGCGGTCGTCTTCCCAGCGGAGAAATCTTTGACGACTATGCCGGTTTACAGGAAATACTCGTCAAGTCCCAGCGTCACACTGTCATAGAAAACATTGTCAAACGCACACTCTCGTATGCCTTAGCCCGCGAACTCACCATCCATGACATGCCGACGGTCGCTGACATTTCCAGTAAACTTGATCGAGACGGAAACCTTGCTGTGCAAGAAGGAACCTACCACGATTTGATTCGTCTGGTAGTCAACAGCCTGCCGTTCACTCACGCGCAAACACAGTCCCCCAAGCACGACTGAAGAAAGTTACGAACATGCCCTGGCAATTAGATCGACGACGATTCCTGCGTAGTGCAATGGGTCCCCTTCTGCCACTACCTTTTCTGAATCTGATGGAACGCAAGGCATCAGGCGCTGCAGCAGACGGACCACCCATTCGATTCATGACTCTGTTCAAACCCAATGGAGTACACCCACCAAGCTGGAGCATTAACGGCGGCACTGAGTTTGATTTCCGCATGTCACCTCTCATGCAACCTTTTGCCAAGCATAAACAGGATCTGTTGATTCTGGACAACATGGGTGACTTTGGCTTCTCATCTCACGCCAACTCCACTCGTCGCTTCCTGAGCGGTCACCACAGAAACACCAAATCTGCATCCGTCGACCAGTTGATCGCGGACAGAATTGGCAAGGGAACGTCATACCGCTCACTTGAGTTGACAACTGAAGGCCTGTTCCCTAATCAAATCGGGTGCAGCTATATCTCCTATGACTCCAATGGTGATCCAATACCGCGAGAAAGCGATCCCCAGCTGATTTTCGACCGCATCTTCCGCAGCCCGATGCGTAATCCGAGCAAGCGTCGTGAAATGAAAAGCGTATTGGACCGTGTATCGGAAGACGCAAAATCACTGTCACGCACAGCTGGCGCGGAAGACAGACAGACATTGGATCAATACTTGTCGGTGGTTCGCTCGACGGAGAAAAGGCTCGAAAGCATCGCTGCTACCTCCAATGACATCCCCAAGGCAACAATGGAACGCCCCCTGGCACCTGCGAATCTGAACGAACAAGTGGAATCAATGCTCGATCTGATTTCACTGGCTTTGTGGACTGATTCAACTCGCTGCGTTACCTACATGCTTGGCAACAGCAACAGTCGGATGATTTTTGACTTCCTCGGCGTCAAAGAACAACATCATTACTTGTCGCACTTCTTCCGAAATTTCTCGCGTCAGAATCTCGATGCGCTATTAAAAATCAGCTTGTGGCACATGGAGAAGTTTGACTATCTGCTGACTCGCATGAAATCCTACCGGGATCACGAAGGCAGTCTGCTTGATCACAGTGTGGTGCTATACGGTTCGGGAATGGGTCACAGTGACAATCACACGGCCACTCGAATCCCAATCATCCTGGCAGGGCAGGGCGGGGGACTGTTGAAGACCGGCCGCTATGTACGTTACGCCGAAAACCAACAACTCGGGCGTTTGCATCTTGCACTGCTGAAAATGTTTGATGCCGATCACGATTCCTTCGCCTACTCAACCAGTCCATTACCTGGACTCAATGACTCCGACTTCACTCCGTATCGAGAACAACCATTTCAGAGTTGGGTGAAGACGGGAGATGGAACCATTACCGTGCAAGGGCGGCTTCGACTATCTGACAACCTCGATGAAGCACGAATTTTCCTGATTGATGTTCAGGGACAACCACCAATTCGAATTGATGTTGCCTTCAGGGACTTCCATGATTTCAACCTTGCCTACCATTGCGGAACACCCGTCAAAATCACTGGATCGGTGACTGAAAAGAATGGACAGCCTGTCATCACTAAAGTGCAAAAACTGGACTCGCTCTTCGGCAAGAAACCAGGTTCCGCCAACGGTTGAATCGGTTCTGACTGGCGAACTGTCGATGGAACGCCCCAGTATCGAAACGGATACATGCGAAACTACAACAGTCATGGGCAGCCGCTTGATGCAATTGGAAAGCCTGGCCCTAACTCTAGCACTCACATCCCCCTCGACTACCAAGGGGAGTTACCAGCATGACCGAAATGACATCACAGAAACTGACAGAACATGAGTCGTACTGGTCTCTTCCAATCGATGGGTTTCGGATCATACAGCTAAGGCTCGATTTCGCCTTTGGTATGGAGATTGGTGATGCTCAAAGTGAGTTCTCTATTCGTATCAACACTGCGTTCACGTTGCGAGGCTCCGAAGGCATTAGAGATTATTCGGTAGAGCGACTTTCAGAGACTGGTCCTGCGATGCAATTGCTCAATGCCGACATTGAGGATGCAAAGGGCTTCAAGGATGGTCGCCTTGAAATCACATTCTCGACGAACACAGTTCTTTCCGTGGACGCCGACCCTCAATTTGAAGCGTGGGAGTTGGTGAGCAACAAAGCCAACGGAATGCGAGTCGTGGCGATGCCGGGCAGCAAATTGGCTATCTGGTCCGATACGCAATCTTGAGTGCCAAGGGCTGATTCATTTTCAGGAGCTACCGTGTGGTCGAACGCTTGGAACTTGAATTTATTGGAAGTAAAGGCTTGAACGAATAGCAACCGGCCGATGAATTCACCATGCATCTCACCCTGCATGATGATGCCTGGAGCACTAACGTGCGAGTGATACCTGACACCAAGAACACCAAGCATCAATCCAGAGGTAGTTAACCTGAGGAAGCGAAAACTCGTGCAGTTGGCTCCGGACTTACCCCTGCAAACATCAGGCAACGATACAACAAGAAACAAACGGTTACCTGAGACCAGAGCAACTTTACTTGACCAAATCACCAGCAATCCGCAGGCTCGATTGACAGCCATACTGGAACGCGATTGCGACAGGAAACATATCCGTCAATTTTTCAATCCGCTTTTGCTCCTGCTGCTGACTTACTGTCTGCCGCCAACATTCCTGGAACCTGCGTCTGCTCAGACCACCGAAGAAACGGAGAACGCGGGCGATTCCGAGCAACAGATCAAGGTCGATAAAAGACCGGATGCTGAA
>JAPOKD010000788.1 GCA_029977825.1 Planctomycetota bacterium
CCCATTTGGTTTTGGGATGATTCCGAAGCAGACCTTCATGATGCTTGATGGCCCGGGTGATGTGTTTGTGGATGCCTGAAAAGGGAACATTCGTCTTGCCGATGGAAGACCAGTGCTGATTCCATTCCTCGGGATTTGGGGGAGTGCCAGAATTTAGATATTCACGCATCGCTGCGATGCGTTGGGTGATCGTCTCGTCGGTGAGTGTACTCTGCTCAATAAAACTTTGGCTGAAGTAGTAAGTTGAGTGCTTGAACATATTCTGCCCGCCGTAGATGACGCGTTGCACCTTCACATCGGCAGTGGGATCACCTTCTTCGAGGACCTGCTCCACAAGTCCGGCAATATCGTGGCGAGCGGTAAAACTGTTGCCAAGAAAAAGAATATTCAACTCTTTCGCAGAGGCTGGTACTGCTGAAGCAACAGCAACCATAGCAATGGCAATTCTGAAAACCATTGAGGAGCTTCCTGAGAACAAAAAAAGAGCTGCGCGGACTTGGACCTGTCCCTCACCCACACCTGCTCGAGTCCATGTGTAGCTTAACGCATACAGCCAAATCGCACGATTGTCACATTAAAATACGTCTCATTCCACTTCCAAGAGAGGCAACCTGTCGTTATTGTGATTTGCGTTATTGTGGCTTGGTACGCGAGAATAAATTTGCTTCTTCTTTTCATTTCCCCGACTCGCCTCAAGGCGGTGCTTGGCCTCTCACTTGTGGCTTGCGTCGTGAGTGTTTTCGGCCAGATGATGGGCGATGAATCAAATCCACCGCTACGTCGCCCCATGGGCAGAGAGGGCGTGCCGACATGGGAAAATCGCAGCGATTTTCCTGCTGAGCGTTTCACCTTTGTGCGTCTCCGCTACCGATCCACCCATAACCATTTTCGCACGCACTGGAGCGGGGATTATCCGGATGCCGACCTGAACTTCTCCTATCGTCTTCAACAACTGACTTCACTGGAGGTCTCACCTGATGGCCTTGTTCTCGACATTACCGATGAACAACTTCTGGACTATCCCTTTGCCTTCATGAGCTCACCAGGAAAGATGGTTCTGAATTCCGATGAGGTAGAGAGTCTGCAACGTTACCTCGCGAACGGTGGATTTCTTATGATGGATGACTTTTGGGGACGGGAGTATCTCGAAAACGTCACGGCAGAACTGTCCAAGGTACTTCCGGGTGTCGTACCCGTGGATCTGCCGTTGTCTCATCCGATTTTCCATCTTGTTTACGATTTGAAGGAAAAGCCACAGGTACCAAGTATCAACGCCTGGAATCAGGGCCTCAATATTGAACCATGGCATGGCGACATGCGTGACCCAAACCCTCACTTCCTCGCTTATCACGATGAGAATGGAAAAATACTGATTCTGTTGTGCCACAACAATGATCTGGCAGATGGGTGGGAGCGTGAAGGCGAGAACAAAGAGTACTATCAAAAGTTTTCTGAACGGTGGTCCTACCCCATCGGGTTCAACATTGTTGTTTACGCAATGACCCACTAAGTGTTGTCCCCGGTTGCCTCAATGATGTTGCCAAAGGCTTGTCCGCAAAAAGAAACAAGGGCAAGATGCTCCGACGACATTTCACAAATGACAACCGACCAAGTAACGTAACACTGCACTCAGTACGAGACTCAGTACGCCCCACCCGCCGAACGCTTGGTGCACCTTGGCATTCACGAACCGCCGGGCTTGGAGGGCTACCCCTGCCAGCATTCTTTTCTTTTATATAAAGCTCTGCTTAGCTGTAAGGTGTGTGTGTTATTGCAGCGTTTTCACTTTGGCAGAGCACTTTGCCCCATGAGTTTTCCTGTATTTCCAATGACTTTGGGAACGCAATGGCCAAGGCATGAGCTACTGTTTTGATAGCTTCGGGGACGGTTCCAACATTGGTGGCAGGCGTGGCAACCACTCAATTTTTTCTCAAGCAAACGGTAAAACCTCGCGTATGGGAATCGAAAATTCCAAGCAGCGACTGCGGTCACTCATGGGCGGCTCGATGGTTTTGTGGCTGGCCATTCGGCCCGCATACTGGCCGTTCGCGGATTTCAACGCAGGAGAACAACAGTTTTGGTGGAAGTGCCTAAATGCTGTTGTCTGGGCGTGCGTGCTTTACGGGGTTTCGATTGTTGTAGACCTTCTTGTAGTCGAGTGGTCGAAACGACGGAACATCAGCCAGAAGTCGCCCCAATCTTTACCCCACCCGTTCTGGTCTGCATTGGCTGCTGCCTTATTGGCAAGGATATTCATCGGTTTTGTATTCTCGGGAAGACCGTTACCTGACGGAAGTGCGGAATCCGTTGCAACGGTAAGGTACTGGGACATCGCTGCTATCACGACTTTGCCAGCCGTGATTTGGCTCGCGCGAAGAGTAGGCCCACCTTCGCAATGGTCGTTTGTTCAGAATATGAAGCTTCAACCACCCAAGTGACTCGATTGGCCTCGATGCCTCTTGCATTGAAAATCGCTGTGGTGGCAATGACTTTGCCACCACTCGGGTTACAAGAGAGCCATCAACTCTTGACCATCATGGGACTGCGCCGCAGGCTGTGCTCTTCCGGCTGCGCCTCAGCCTCCACAACACGTTCGCTTTACCAATCCCAATTCTCTCACTCGAACTGGTGCAAAGACGGGGGTAATCACCTTCTTCTCACGTTTTCACACGAGAATCAATGGCCTCAAGTTATAACGTCGCAGGAGCAAGTAGAGCCGGTTCCCGCCGGCCGCTTGCAATGGCTCGTCTCCGGCGGTCGGTGGAAACCGGCCGTGCACAACTGGAATCACCAGATGTGGCGAGTTTACGCCATTCGCCTCAAGGATGAAGTATGAACCCGTAGCTCCAGGTCCCCCACTGTCCCCCTCGCATTCGCCATGGTCTCCACGTCGCGCTGCCGCTATTCCAGATGAACTACTTGAATCTCATGTTTCTGACATGCTGGTTGTGCTTGAAGTGGTCGAGGCTAGTAATCTTCTTGCCGCCAATCGTGACATTATCGAAGGTCAAGTTCAGAATCTGCGCATCAACCGCTCCCCAAAGTACATCAGGCTCTCCCAGGACACTCGGCGCAGCAATCTCGATATCCTCAAAGAGGATGCCGGAAATATCCCCCGCTCCCCGCTTGCGTTGACTTGGATCCGAATAGGGTTTCAGTCCCTGCATGGCAATCATGAAATGCTGTAGCGTCGGTCTCGGATCCTCGACCCGAATATTGCGAAAGACGACGCCTTCGCCGCACGGACCTTTCCCCTCCCCACGCATATTGAACAGACGCCCACCACTCCAATTATTCCAGCCGGCCC
>JAPOKD010000278.1 GCA_029977825.1 Planctomycetota bacterium
CGGCCTGGGGCTCGGTATCGACCGACTTGTGATGCTTTTAACTGGGAAAAAGTCGATTCGAGACGTCATTCTCTTCCCACTTTTACGCCCTGAAGGTGCCAATTCCTAGTTGTTAGTATGCCATGGGAGCGGACTCTTTGTGAGTCGTTGCAACATGCGAAACGGTTGAGATCGATGTAGCGGGATGTCATGCGGGTGACCTGAAAAAGCCCGTGAACGCCGCCCGAGCACTGAAAACAGCCGAAATCAAAGCCCGATTGCCGTTTACGCCCAGTAACGGACTTTCCTAGACTCGCCAGCAGTCATGAAGGATGCACACGGATGTGCCTCAATCGATTGAACCCAAGGAACGGTATATGTATCGCTGGCTGCTTTGTTTTCGCTATTTGCGAACTCGCTATATAGCGCTCGCATCGATCATCAGTGTGACACTGGGTGTCGCAACGCTAATCGTCGTCAATAGCGTGATGGCAGGTTTCTCTGCCGAGATGCATGAGCGTCTCCATGGTTTGGCATCCGACATCCTGATTGAATGCCATGCAAGTGGAGGCATGCCTGACCCCGAGGGCCATCTTGAAGAAATCATGAAGGTATGCGGTGATGATGTTGTTGGATCTTCCGCTAGTGTTCACGTTCCGGCGATGCTAGGCATCGATTTCAACGGCCAACTCATTACCCGACATGTCAACTTCGTGGGTCTCGATCCAGCAACCTATGACGATGTCAGCCACTTTGGACGCTACCTGCTGCATCCAGAAAACCAGTCTCAAGTCAATTTCAATCTCCGTGAAGATGGATTCGCACCGGACCGTGAACAGTTCCCAAGTTCGGGTTGGGGATACCGTCGTGCCCGTGTTGCTTACGAACGTGCACTTGCGGAAGAACAGGCAAAAATCGATGCGTTGAGAAACCCATCCAGCAGCCTCACCGCTGCAGATTCCACACCCTCCCTGAAAATTGGTCCGCCACAAATCTTTGAAGACGGTGAGACCGAGGAAAGTTCCGAGTTTGATCCTGCAGTCGAGCAGTTCCCAGGAATCATTTTGGGCATCTCGACTTGCAGTGCTCGCATGCGTGATGAAGAAAATAACGTCCGCGACCACTACTACTGTCGCCCAGGAGATGACGTACGGATGATGTTTCCAAATGCATCAGACAATGCCAAGGTGATCAATCAGAAGTTTACCGTTGTGGACATGTACGAATCCGGGATGAGCGAGTACGACAGCACGTTTGCTTTCTGCAGACTTGATCAATTGCAGGAATTCCGAGGAATGATAGATCCATCCAGTCAGGTCCGCAGCGTGACCACGATCCAATTAAAACTGGCGGAAGGTGCTGACTTGAATGCGGTCCGCGATGCCTTGCGTCGCCGCTTCCCACCCAACGTTTATGCTTACAACATTCAGACCTGGCGAGATATGCAAGGCCCGCTTCTTGCTGCAGTTAAACTGGAGACGACAATTCTCAACATCCTGCTTTTCCTCATCATTGCGGTTGCAGGATTCGGAATTCTGGCCACGTTCTTCATGATTGTTGTTGAAAAAACCCGTGACATTGGAACACTCAAAGCGTTGGGCGCATCTGGTGGCGGTGTCATGAGCATTTTCCTCAGCTACGGCCTGCTACTCGGATTTGTTGGGAGCGGTGCTGGTTTGATTGGTGGTTTGTTATTTGTTGACCACATTAACGAGATTGCAACACTCATCGAAACACTTACGGGACAAGAAGTATTTGATCCAACTGTTTATTACTTCACAGAGATCCCCACCATCATTCACCCTTTCACCTTGGTGTGGGTCATGGCTGGAGCAGTTGCCATCGCCATCTTTGCAAGCGTCCTACCGGCCCTCAGAGCAGCAAGGATGCACCCAGTAAAGGCACTGCGATTCGAGTAAGACAGCAGATGCAATTGACGCAAACTCTTGACAAACTCTTAACGACAACACGGCTAAAACATGACTTCAGAAACAGTGCTTCGTGCCCAGAATGTTTACAAGAGTTACCATAAGGATCGCATTGAAGTTCCTGTTTTACGGGGCGTCGACTTCGAGGTGACCACTGGACTCGTGACTGCGCTGGTAGGCAGAAGTGGAAGTGGTAAAAGCACCCTCATGCATCTGCTGGCAACACTCGACCAACCCGACCGCGGCGAAATTCAATTTCAAGGCGAACGCATCGATAATGCGCCACGCTCCCGGCGAGATCGTTATCGGAACCATGACATTGGAATCATCTTCCAGTTCTATCACCTTTTGCCTGAACTCTCTGCTATCGAAAACGTGCTTGCACCAACCATGATTGGCAGATCTGCGTGGAATTTTTTCAGACATCGAAAAGAGGCAAAAAAGCGGGCGGAGGCAATGCTTGACCGTGTTGGCTTGTTGCATCGAGCCTCTCATAAACCAGCCGAGATGAGTGGGGGAGAAATGCAGCGTGCAGCCATCGCACGGGCATTGATGACTGATCCAACCTTGTTGCTGGCCGACGAACCCACTGGAAATCTTGATACGGAAACGGGCCTTGATATCCTGAAACTGCTGACTGAACTTAATCATGACGATGGCTTGACCATCCTCATGATCACCCACGATGATTCAATCGCAGAATCTGCCGATCGCTGCCATCGCATGCAGGATGGGAAACTACAGCAGGGGATGCCAGAGCTTCTGATCGCATAAAGGAATCACTACAAGCAAATGGATCGCACAGCCCTCGACGCAGACGCGAGCCAGATTCGACAGATAAAAGTGTGCCACAATGCGATTACGGTTTCCCCATCACATTTTCAGTTGGAGGACCTGCTGGCCAAAGCACCACCTGCCCGTCACCCCCTGCAGTCATCAGCAAATCTCCATTGGCTGTCATATCCAACGCCGTCACATCTCCCGTGTGCCTTCGCAATGAGATAATCTCACGTCCCCTTTCCGACTCCTTGCCGTCGAGACTGGAGGCAGAAAACTGCGGGTCCCAGACACGGGTAGTACCGTCCTGAGACGCTGAAAATACTCGCAGGATACCGGCATCATTTCCAGTCAAGCCGACATCGTTGACCGCGCCAGCATGGCCACTCAAAGTCACAAGTTCCATCGGACTACCCGGTCGCGGAAGTCGCCAAACAAGAACTTTCTTGGCATTGCTTCCTGCGGCGATAAACTTGCCGTCATTAGAAATCGCGGCGCACCTTAAACTCTGCTGCTCGGGCACTTCCACAACGATTGTTTTAGCAGCGTCATACAAATGTCGAAAGCGAGCCAGCCCTTCATCGCCGACGATCCAAAGTCGATCGCCATCTGTTGAAAAACGAATCCGGCGTACTGCAGCTTTGGGCTGTTTGGATTTCTGGTCCGGCAGTTTTTCATCCGCAACGCCAGCATAGCGTTTGATCTCTTGGGTTTTTGGGTTGAATTCCCAGAACTCAACTATGCCTTCATCTCCGCCCATCGCAAACATATACCCCGTCTTACCAGTCATGACAGGTGAAAACTGCACAGTTCGAATTGGCTTATCCGACTCTATTTTCGCCAAGGCTTTTCCGGACATAGCGTCCCAAACCTTCACTGATCGACTTGCCGTTACAACGTATTTTGCATCAAACGAGAAACCTGCCTCCGTCAATTCTGCATGTGCACGGTAACTTTTCTCTTCGCGTTTGGAATCCAGATTCCAAAGAAACACGCCATTATTATTCATGGTAAGCACTCTTTGCTCATCAAGCGGCAAGACGCCCTCCGTATCCCCGCGAACGCTTGGCATAATGAAAGCTGTTCCACCATTAGTCGATTGTGAAGCCCTCAGAACAAATTGCTTCATCTGCTCACTGGTCATGAAGCCAGCTGTTTTCACAATGCGCCCGAGCTTCCAAGCTCGAATCTCTGATTTTTCATTCGCATTCGCAGTACGACTGACGAAGACCATCTTGGTAGCAGGATCGAAGCTCGCTGAAGTGATCCGCGAGCGACTCACGGCACGTCCATCACTCGATCGGGGAGTGACTGTCAAATCAAGCACCTGCCCCAAACCTGACCCAATTTCCCACAGCGTAGCAAAAGTCTTGATGTAATCTTCATTCGCAACCTCACAGACAGTCACGATGTACTTATTGTCCTCAGACATCGACAAATCAACGACATAGCCAACTTGCTGAAAACGCAATCCCTCAAGCCTTGTCTGCAAGTCAATTTGGGTGACCGAGGCATTGTCCGCCGCAACTAGGATGGATTTCCCATCATTGCTGAACACAGCAGCATTAATCCGCGACCCTCTCAAATTGACCACTGGGTCACCGATCTGCTGACCAGTTTTGATGTCCCAGAACAAGCCAATTCCGAAGTCATCACCGGTGAAAAGCGTAGTCGAATCAGGTGAAATCGCAAACGCTGCCCCCCCCTCCTGACCGGGTTTCCCACGAAGCCTGTGCACGATCCGTGGCGATTCTTTCCCCGTCGGGTCAAGCGCCCAAAGGATACCGCGAACAGCGGATTCACTGGATCCCGTCAACAGCCAGCGACCATCACGTGAAAGAGCAAATGCAGTATTCAGACCTGTTTTATCTGCAGCGCCGACTTGCACCGCTCTTTCCAAGTCCCAAACCCGAATCGTTTCATCTCCACTGCCGACGTACAACAACCCATGAATCTGATCAACCTGCATCGACATCGCAACAAAATCAGTGCCCTCGTCCAATGACATTTCCGATACCTGACGGAACTCCAACGACTCTTCACCGACTCGAATTACCTCTGCCTTGTGATCACCACGTGCAATCACGATCTGTTTCCCGCGGGGTGCGAAACTCGCAGACCAGATTTCTTCTCGAGCAGCGTGGCTTTCCAATTCAGAACTGGTAGCATCGCCCATTCCCTGTGACTTGAAAGCCCCCACATAAGTCGCGGGATCCCAGTGACGCACCGTTGCATCATCCGATGCAGAAACAACCAGATTGTCTTGACCAGGCACAAAGTCTGCGCCAATCACCCAGCCACCGTGTCCCTTGAGGGTTTGACGAATTTCACCCTTGCCAGCACTCAGATCCCAGAGTTTGACCGTGTAGTCATCAGACGCGGTTAATAGCAACGCGCCATCAGCACTGAACCGAATACTTTCAATAGCATCGGTATGAGCTTTTGCAGACGACAAGTCGCGTTCCGTCTGTGAGACAGAGGACACAAAGCGATCACCTTTAACGGTTTCAATATCTTTCAGGGCTACGCCGACAGCTTTAGCAAGTGAGTTGGACACTGGTGCCCCAACAGGGTTCGTACGCAGAGTTTGTTGTACAGCCGCATCAATGGAATTTCGGTATTCCTTTTCGCCCTTGGCAGCAACTTCTGATGTATTCCAAACAAGTACGTTGCCTGCGAAATCTCCGGACGCAACACGCTGCCCTGATCTGTCGAAAGTCACGGCAGAAGGTGGCGCAGAATGGTCGGACATTCGCCCAAGCAATTTTAACGCTGCACGATTGCTTTCCTGAACCTGTTCCCAAACGACAATTTTCCCGCTTCTGCCATCTCCAGTTACAGCAGCCAAAAAAGTCCCCTGACCTTGATCAGCGATCGCAATCTGCCGTACAGGCAGGAAATGCCATCCCACCGCATCTTCAACGAGAGATCCATCGGGAGCCTGCTTCCATGATCTAACCGACCGATCCTCCGAAGCTGTCCACAGTGTCCCGTCCTTGCCAAAACACATATCCGTAATACCACGTTTGTGGGCAGCGACTGATACAACTCGACCAGCCGCCACCTTCAAGTCATCTAATCCTGTGACGACCAATACTTTTCCGCTCGCGGTCCCGATTGCAAGCTTCTCTCCCTGCATCGAGACTGCGACACTCGTCGCTTGCTGAGATCCAAGGATCGCCGGTATCACGGGAAATGTTTCAACTAATTTCTGCTGACTCCCAAAACGCAAACCCTGAACTGCTCCATCAGCCAAGGCCACTGCTCCCACACGTCCGAATTCACTGACCGCGAGATCAATCGCTGGTGCCTGCCCAAGGCTCAATGATTCTGCTTGATTTGCTTGCCGCCACAGCCACCGCCACTCCCATCCCATGGCCTGATCCCCCGCATTGGAATTAGAGGCCAAATCCATCAGAATCTCTCTCGCACCATCAGCCTCATTGCGATCAAGTCGTGCCTTCGCCAAAGCTATTTTGGAGTTGTATTCTTCGTATTCTGCACGTGTTTTCTGCTGCCTCGCGATTTCCGCCTGGTCGATCGCCTCTTGGCGTTGCCTATTCGCCTCTGCCTCTGCTTCTTCGGCTTTATCTTTCTGGACAATCGCTTCCTGCCGTTGCTTCTCCGCCTCTTCGCCTGCCTCTACCGCTTTCTCTTTCTGGACAATCGCTTCCTGCCGTTGCCTCTCCGCCTCTTCGCCTGCCTCTACGGCTTTCTCTTTCTGGACAATCGCTTCCTGACGCTGCCTCTTAGCCTCTTCCCCAGCCTCTTCCGCCTTTACTTTCTGAACAAGCGCGTCTTGTTCAGCAGCTCTTGCAACCCGTCGCTCTGAATCGATCCAGAGAGAAGCAATGGCACCACCAACAAGAATGACCGCCAGCATCACTATTGCAACTCTCCGAAGCAGCGCAACCTTGGCTGCATGTGAGTCACGATTTGCGATCTCTGCATCAAGCTTTGCAATCAACTCTCTGTGTTCGGGTTGGTTTCTATCGAGCAGCGATAAACCAAAGTCGAAATCGCCCTTGTCACAGGCGATCCCAGCGTGAATTAATTTCGTCTTTTCCAGTCCCTGCTTGGCCTTTTCGTTGTCTGGCCAGGATTTTAACGCCTCCTCATACCGGAAAGCTGCCCGGGACAAGGGTGCATAGGATGCTTCCTCTTGCCCCAGATTGAGGTCTTCAGTCGCTCGCACCGTCAGCGAAATACTTTCGGCATGCTCTCGATAAGCACGAATGTCGTTCTGGAAACTGGCAACATCTGGGTATCGATCTTCCGGTTTCGTCGCCATCGCTCTCATGGCGATATTGAGTAATTCTCCCTGTTGGGCTGCGCTAACTTTGCGAATCGTGTTTCGCCTTACCGACTTCAAACACTCCGTTACAGTCTTCGCCTTATGGGGTGCAGATCCTGTTACGATCATGAACAGGGTTGCACCAAGCAAATAGATATCACTGGCAGGCCCAATTTTTTCCAATGGCCCAGTCACCATTTC
>JAPOKD010000946.1 GCA_029977825.1 Planctomycetota bacterium
GACTGCTCTCTTATGTGAAAGCGAACAAACACCGACTCACCGCGAGTCGTTCCATGTCGGGAAACTAGGAGAATTTTGGGTGGTGAAACAAGACTGGTTTCACAAGAAACTGACCTTGACACCAAGAATCTCCGTAAAAACGGGGTTCCTGCACGAAACCAGCTGTACGGGCCTCGGCAAAACCCTGATCAGATACCCCGTCAGCTCACCAACCGAGGTGGGAAAGTGAATGCGTGGACAGCACCACCTAGCAGCATCGCCGTGCGACAGGGGCAAGCTTTTGGCCCATGCCTTTAGACACGCCAACCCGAATGGCTCAGGCAGCCAGGTTCATAGGGAACCATCCTCTGTTTACATGAACTTGGCTTGCCCACAAGCGTATCCGATAGCTCAGCTTGTTCACTGAGTTTGCCCGCCCCGGCAACTCCTGTGTGTTAAAGCAGCGTGGGATCAAGGCTCTGCGGCAATCATTCCGCAGAAGCTTGCAACATCAGTCCCAAAATCGCCCACACTGAAAGAATGCGACTGGCAAAACAACGGCTCAGCATAGGCTTGGCGAGCAGCCCCTCTCAGGCGAGTGGATTGAATGTGAGTCCACTGAGCAGCTTGGGATAGAAGTAGGTGCTTTTCGCCGGCATTCGTTCTTTCAGCAAGCTGATCGCCTCGACATGCTCCAGTTTGGCCGGCATGACTAACGCGGCGAGCGTGTACGGCTCGTCACTATCGCTTTCAGCCTGACTTCCCTCGCCTCGCACGCCGTCCAATACTTCACTGACTTCGTGAACGTAGGTTGGCTTGGGATGCCCTTGGCAGCCCAGCAGGTCATCGATTACGAGTCGATGCAATAAACTGACACCCAAACCACGCCAATCTTCACTTTGATCGGTAGCCAGTTCCTTGATTCGTGCCAGCGCTCCCTCCGAAGCTTTGCAGAGCACCCATTTTTCGTCTTTGACCGCGTAGAGGCCGAGAATACCCTGTTCATCAGCGGCTTCCATGGTGGCCCAGACCTGGTTGGCAGCATCAAGCCCGCCATCGATGATTTGGCATTCAAACCTGCCAGCGAGCTTTTCTGTGATCTCGGACGCACTGAAAGAAGGAGTCCCTCGCAACAAACGGTGCGTCGGAAGCACAATCATCCCCGGATCACTCATTCCAACGAGCATTGTCATCACAAAGTTGGCCGGATGATCCTCCGCAATTCCGCCGGTCTCCTCAATCACTTGATCGCGATAGTTGCAGGCGGTCTCATAACGATGATGCCCGTCGGCGACAAACATCGGACGATCCTCCATCAGCTCACTGACTCGAGCGGCAACCGCTTCGTCGGTCACGGGCCACAGGATATGCTTTACTCCCAGATGATCCGTTGATTCGATCGGCGTGACCCCCTCGGTTGCTGCATCCAAGAGTGTGATGACCTCGTTACTCGGGTCTGGATACAACCCAAAAATCTGGCTGTTATTCTGCTTTGTAGCGGTCGTCAATTTGAGACGATCTACCTTGGCTTTCGGATGAGTCTCCTCGTGCGGGTAGATATTACCTTCGCCAAAGGGCTGCAAACGCACTCGCCCCATGAATCCACGCCGATTGATAAGAGTCCCTTCATGCTCGAACTGCTGGTGATAGACGTAGTAAGCAGGCTTTTCCTCCCGCATCAGGACGCCTTCGCTCTTCCACTGCTCAACGAATTTTGCAGCACGCTCGTACTTCTGGTCTGCATCATCACCGGGTTCCTGCCGGTTGAGAATGATCCGAATTACGTTCGCCGCGTGCCTCTTGTAGAGTTCGTCTTGCAACTGAGGATCGATGACGTCATACGGAGGGGCGATCACATCTGATAGACTTCCAACGTGGTCGAGATTGTAGCGCAGTGCGGCAAACGGGGTAGTCTGTGGCATTTTTGAGGGGCAATCAATTTTGATTCAAGATTTACTTCAACAGTTACGACGGCACAGATGGTAAAGCAAATGACGCATCGCGCGCAGTAGTGGTGTATACCACTGACTTCCGCATCACACGCACTAAAAACGCAAAACGCGCCCCTGAGCAACGACAGCCCGACATCCGGTATCGGGTAAAGCAGCTGTGATGACACAAGATGTCCCTGGGCTGCGTGCGAGAAATGCAGATTTCAGACGAAAAAAGCCCGCCTACCTTCAAGGCAGCCGGGCTTCAACGATCGCTTCTGACACTGGCACCGTTCAAGCCGGCACCGCGTCATGTGTACATTGCCTAGTAGCGGTAATGCTCGGGCTTGTAAGGTCCTTCGACAGGGATCCCGAGGTACTCAGCTTGCTCGTCAGTCAGAACGGTCAGCTTGACCCCGAGTTGTTCGAGGTGCAGTCGGGCAACTTCCTCATCCAGCTTCTTGGGCAACATGTGAACCTTGACAGCGTAAGCATCGGTGTCCC
>JAPOKD010000018.1 GCA_029977825.1 Planctomycetota bacterium
CAATGCGATGCCTAGCAGTTCCTCGGAGATCTTATTGGCTTGAAGGCCGCTTTGTTGTGTTCTCAAACGGCGGACCTGCAAAGCTCTGGTGACGGCTTCTTGGGTGGCATCGTCTGGGAGGTCAAATCCGGTTCGGCGAAGTAAGTCGAGTGTCCCACGCAAAGTCGTCATTTCGGCAATGGACTGTTCCAGTCTGGTGCGTAGTCCAAGCTCTCGGCGTTCGAGTAACGCAAGTAGTTGTTCCGGTGTTACCACTTCCAGACGGTAAACTTCACTGCGGGTGATGTGTTCATCTGCAAGGTTGTAACCATCGGTGGCTTCGCCGATCAGATTGACGGCGGTTCCCGGGGCCAGTTCGGCAAGAGTTCCGTTATCAACCAGTTCCTTCAGGTCGAGGTTTGCGGTTGCTTCACCATTCCGGTTGAGGGCGGGGGAGGTCGCTGCCGACTTGGGATCCGCTGATCCCGGTTCCTCGTTATCCTTTGCTTCCGTTCCGGTTGGAGTGACGGAGATCGTGAGATCGGTAACGCCGTAGTCATCAAGCGCCGTGGCGGATACAGGTAGCTTTGCTTGGGGCGTGATCGAGCTGCCAATTCCCGTGAGTTCAACGTTCAGTTCCGGAGGCTCATCAAGAACAACGCCCAGGAAATAGCGGAAAGGTGCTTGAGCAGAGATGCCATCAGTGTCCTTGGGAACAATGCTGATTGTGCTCGCTGTGTTGAAGTCTGGCAGAGTGAGTCTTACTTCCTGCCGATCGTCTGAGTATTCAAGTGCGACATTCTTGTCCGTATTGACGTCGCTTTTCAGGAGTACGTCAACGTCTCCCAGGGGGACACTACTGGTGGCAACCAGCGTGACATCACTTCCTTCGCGTATTCGAAGACCTGATTGGTAGTCAGCGACCATATCAATCTTTCCATCATCGGAGCCGCGCAAATACTCGGGGTAGCGGATTTGTAAAGACATGGCGGTCAAAGCTGGCGGTTGGATCGCCTCAATTCGGAAGTTGTCCAACCGATCATCGAGCCCACGAATGTCCAAGGTCACCGACTCGCTCAGAGATGTAAGCGGTGATCCATCGAGAACGAAGGATTGGTATCCATCGACAATGCGTCCTACACGTCGCATGGTTGATTGGCCACGAGTTCCGGAATCGGTTCGGTAATACACAGTACATGCAACGGGAACTTCAGCGCCGTCAGCAAGTGCCTTGATGCGGAGGGTACCGTTGCTGCCACGAGGCAAGCGTATGGTTTTTCCGTCAAACTCAAGCAACTCCGGTGCAAGCGCTGTGTCGTCTGCCGCGCTGACGATTGGCAATTCAATGCCCACCATCTGGATGTCTGCTCTGCGCGGCCAAGGGGCGTCAGACAGTAGCGTGAGACGAGAGGCGGCTAATGCGAATGCCTGGGGACTGAGAATCAGAAAGACGAGGGCAGCTAACCCCAGCGGTCCTGCGATCGCGAGTTTGTGTAACAAGGGTTGCAGGCGAAAGACCCGGTTTGGATCGACTTTGTCAACTTCGGCTGCGGCTTCAGCGTGTACCTGATCCAGTAGCCTCCCTGAGTGAGAATCACCGGTGCGTCCTGCTTCCTTCAGTTGAACGGCCGTGACCAGGCGACCACCGAGGCTCGGATGATGTCGCTCGACCAGCAATGCCAGACTGTCGTCGGGTAAGGGCCGGTGTAGGCGGCCAGCAAGCATTTTGAAAAGCACAGCCAAGAGTCCCGCTGCAACGACACCAAGCAGCAGTGTTCTCGCCAGACGCGGCATCTCGGTTCCGCCCAGCTGAACCGGCAGATAATCCAACGCCAGTCCGACCCAAAAAGCCGTTAGCACCAACGCGAAAACAGCCAGCAGTGAATCGCATACGATGTAACGTCGAATACGGCTCCGCAGCGTTTGGAGCAGCGAGTTCAGGCTTGGATCAAGTTGTGATTGGGAAGACATGCAGAGGACGTCGAATTACAGTTGGTGCGAGCTGTGCAGGGCTAGGCCCCCAGACAGTTTCCTTTTATACCAGAAGCAAGGGTTCTGTAGAGTTCCGGGTACCCCCAGAACTCCCTGCAAACGGCGACATGATCACCGGAGCTCAAACCCCATTCTTCCCATTCTCATTCATCAAGCGCGTTTACGGAATGACAAAATTCAGACCCTGCATTGATCTTCATGATGGGCAAGTCAAGCAAATCGTTGGGGGGACCCTGAAAGACAATGCCTCACCCGTTGAGAATTTCGTGTCTTCTCGTTCGCCAAGTTGGTTTGCAGCCAAATATGCTGCGGACGGGTTGATGGGGGGGCATGTCATCAAATTGGGGCCGGGAAATGATGAGGCCGCAAGGCAAGCTCTGGCAGCTTTTCCCGGCGGAATGCAGGTCGGTGGGGGGATTTCTGCTGAAAGTGCCCGTTTTTGGCTCGATTGCGGGGCCAGCCACGTCATCATCACTTCTTGGCTATTCAGCCCGGATGGCAAGCTGCGTCATGATCGCTTGCAAGAGATTCGTGACGCCGTAGGTGCCGAAAGGCTGGTGATCGACCTGAGTTGTCGGCGGGTTACGCAAGATAACGGTGCGCCCGGTTGGCGGGTTGCGATGAATCGTTGGCAGACACTTACGGATGTCACGGTTAGTGAACAAACGCTCAGCTTTTTGGCCGAGTTTGCGGCCGAGTTTCTTGTTCATGCCGCTGACGTGGAAGGTCTTTGCAGCGGCATCGATCATGAATTGGTTGCGATGTTGGGGCAGTGGGGGCAATTACCCATGACCTATGCCGGCGGCGCCGCGTCCATGGCAGATGTGCAGCTTGTTCGCACTGCAAGTGCCGGGAAAGTAGATGTGACCGTCGGCAGTGCGCTCGATATCTTCGGCGGACAGGGGATGCGATATGACGAGTTGGTTGAGTGGAATGACCAAAACTGACAAGCCAGTTCAGCCCTGCTGCCTGCCAGTTCCGCACTGCTGCCTGCCCTGATTGCCGCTTTTCGTCGTACTGTCTGCGTCCAGTCGCCCGCCGGGAGATCGCGGAAAATGATTGACGCGTGATGGCGGCCGGCTATGACGTTCATTCGCCGTCGTGGCCGGTGTCGCTCCTGAGGACATATTGCAATGAACCTTCACTGCAATCTTCACAAATCGCAGTCATCACAGCAGCTAGCGTCTGGC
Organism: Planctomycetota bacterium; assembly: GCA_029977825.1. Classification (GTDB taxonomy): domain Bacteria; phylum Planctomycetota; class Planctomycetia; order Pirellulales; family Pirellulaceae; genus Rubripirellula. The sequence continues at coordinate 3,162 of JAPOKD010000018.1, forward strand.
TCTCTTCTGCGGGAAGAGTACGCAGCGCGGGAACCGTATCCCACGTTGTCGGTTGCAGCGGTGCAGTGTGAAGTGCAATGTCGGAGACCCCCGCTCGTATCCGAGTGTTGCCTTCCGTGTTTTCTGGTTTACTAATGACCATTTTCATTTAGTGGGCTCGTGCTTACGTTGCGGCTTGCTTGTAATTTGGTTAAGCCAGCTGGTGCACGACGTCTTGCCGTATCCTGCCAGATGCCAGGTACTACCCAGCGATAAGTGTGATGGCGCTCACGCCAGTCCTTGGACCCTCAAGGATTTTTCTTGGCAGGGAACACCCCGTTCTGCATTTTGATAAGTAATCTGCACCAGAATGGCTCGGCTATCCGTTTCCAACACGTTGCTCTTACCAATGGTACTTGCACCACTTTAGACGTGACGCTTCGGGCAGAGCAACTATCGCGTGTCAGACTTCGCGTTTGAGCATTCGGTCTTCGATTGATTGAAAAGCTTAACGTCCTTGGTTCTTGCTGGCGAGTCTTTGCAGCTCAAGTTTTTTCAGGTCTCTGACTCGTATTGGACACTCGGTGAAGCGTTTCGCATGCATACCCCTCAAAGTGAGGGCTTGTTGATGGATGGGGCCGTGCATCAAACACCGTCACCTTCATTGAGGAGCCGAGCCTAATTAGGGAACGTAACCGTGAAGATCACGGCCTTCGAATCCGCTTAGGGAACGAAGACGGCCCGTTCGTCGTTTGGGCGGGCGGGTTGTTAGCTTCGTGATCAAGACGGGGTTCGGAGGTAGCTCGGGAAAGCGAAACACGCGAACCTCGTTCTGAGGCAAGTTGCTCTGCGGGGGTGTGCGCTGGAAAGATCCGCAGCGGAATTGGCAGGATAGGCAAATTATGAAGATTTTTGCTCAAGTTGCCGATGAACACATAATCGGCTGGGAGGTGGTTCCTTGCGGTCCTGATTTGATTTTAAGTCGCGGTAATGTTTTAAATGCTTCGTTGCACGGTCCGAAAGAGCTCAAAAGATGTGGTGGACAACAGATAACCGGGTGCAACGTCCGAAGATCCGATTTTGCGGGTCATTTCCCGTTCATCAACCGCCCTCTGCGAGACCCACATCGACAGCGCGCAAACAGCGGCACCTGAAGTTACCGGTCACCGTCGCACAAGCGGCAGCGAATCTCATGCTTCAGGAATCCGGTGCAGATTGCAATGCTGAGGTTCCCGTTCTGCGAAAAGACATCCAATCGTTGGAAAATGCACTTCGGGATGCCACCACAAAAAACAGCAAGGCAAACGCTTCGATTGAATGCCTTGAAAACGAAAAACAGCGGCAGTTGCATGAGATGGGTGCGCTAGCTGCTGAGTTTCAAAATTTACAGGGCAAGCATGACCTTCTGCAGTGCAGAACGCGCGAGGAGCGACAGTGGCTTAAGCTTGCTGCTGATTTGGCAAACGGCTATGGACGCAGGACCTCTGAACAGGCAGACGTTTATGAGCACGCAGTTGATCTTGAACAGCAAGCTGGGGATCTCAAGAGCACAATCGAAGAGCTTCTTTCAGATAAGCGGGGCCTTGTTCGTCAGCTGGAACTGGCGACGCAGGAAAACAAGATCTTCTCGGATGTGATCAGCGATATGGAATCCCGTCACACAGTTGAGCTGCAGCAGGCACAGGAGCAGTTGCAATTGTTGCAAAAGCGGATTAGTCAGGACGGGGCGACTGATCGATCTCAGATTCAAACGCTGAATATCAAGCTCGTTAGCCAAGCTGCGGAAATTCGTTCGTTGGAAAAGCAGTTGGCTGGCGGGAAAACTGGCGTCTACTGTGAGGAAGTCAAATACGAACCGGATAGTGCGGCAGAGCAGCCTTGCGGTGATCCGCCGGATGCGGAGTTGATCGATCGCCTTGAAAATAGTCTGCAGGCCGCACGCATCGAACTTGATGCTGCAGTTCACGACCTGAGGTATGCAAATGCTGAAAGTAACCGTCTGCGTGATTACGTAAGGCAGGTTGAGCAGGCATACGATTCGGAGTTCCACCACGTCGTTCAAGTCGCCGAGCTTCACGCGATCATCGCATCTAAACTTGAGCAGTCACGAGAATCAGATGCGACATCGTTTTCCGCACCTGATGAACAAGACGGCATTGGGCAAGAGTCGTGCGATCAGGAAGCTCTTGAGGACTTGGTGACGCGGAATGCGGAACTCGCAACAGCCTTGAAGGCCGCTGAATCAAACTGCGAAAATGCTGCTCTGACGCGCGATCAGCTGGAATTGCAAGCTCAGGAATTGCTGGACCTCAATCATGAACTGGGGATCCTCCGGGCAGGACAGGCGAGTTTATCTGGCGAGAATGAAAAACTGTCTGCGTTGAACAGAGAGCTGGAACAGCGTTTGTCCGGGTTGAAACACCAGCTTTCCGAGGCAGAGCAAAAATGGTCTGACGACAACGCTGAATTGGAAAAACTTGTGATCCACCATGAGGGTGCAACCAACGTTGCCAACGCAGAGTGTCGTCTCGTTAAAAGTCGGTTGGACGAGCAGCGTGCGGAATTTGAGTCGAAATTAAAACAACAATTGGAAGTGATCCAATGTCTTCACGCCGATGTTGGTGCAGCTCGGGGGCTTCAAGCCCGCCTGGAAAGGGATCTGGAAGAAGAAAAGCTCAATCGCCAATTGGCAGAACAGGAAGTAAGGCTGGCAGAACAAGAGTCGGCTAGGGACGTTGCATCATCTTCAGATGAATCGCCGCAATCGGTACAGGATTCGCAACGGGCGCGCCGAGATGAGCCGGGCGATGATTCTTCCGCGCGTTCCGCTGCCTGAGGACCGCGAATCCCCTTCCATTGAAATGCTTTCTGGACAAAAACCGCTTCCGCGGCTGGCTGGGGGACTTAGTCAGTTGATGTCTGCTGATAGACATGCACGTCCCGTTGGGGGAAGGGGATGCTTATATTCGCAGTATCAAATTCCTGCTTTACGGTGTGCATCAGGTCCCAATACACGGACCAGTAATTCTCTGTACGCGTCCATGGTCTGCAGATCAGGTTGACCGACGAATCCCCGAGTTCATTTACTCTGATATTTGCAGCCGGATCTTTGAGAATCAAAGGGTGGTTCTCTACGACTTTGGCAAGAATGCTTTTTGCCTGGTCAATGTCATCGGCGTAGCCAATACCAAACACAAGATCAACACGTCGTGTCGTGCTGGCAGTGGCGTTGGTGATGGTTCCGCCCCAGATGTCGTTGTTGGGCACAATCATCAGCTTGTTGTCAAATGTTCGGATGAGAGTAGAGAACAACGATACGGAATCGACGTTGCCTGATACGCCAGCAGCCTCAATCACGTCGCCTACATCGAACGGACGATAGGCTAAAATCAATAGACCGCTGGCAAAGTTGCTCAGGGTCCCCTGCAAAGCGAAGCCGACAACGAAGCCCGCCGCTCCCACTGCGGCAAGTAAGGGAGTGATGTCCACTTCGAGAGCGGCCAAGCCGATGATGAAACCGACCACCATGGAGAGTTGCTTGGTGAATGAACTTAAAAAGTTGACCAGTAATTTGGATACCCCTTTAACGCGTGAGGCTGCACGACGCACGAAGTTAGCTAGTATGCTTGCACCGAAATAGGAAACGATAAGGATGACGACGAATCGCACAAGATTCCAAGCCCAACGTTTTCCCCCCTGTTCCGCGAACATCCAACTGGTGACCATCTGCCACATTCCAGACGCACTGGTGACTTCCAGAGCAACGCCAGTGAGGGCGTTGTTGTATTTCCGAAAGGTCGCCGGATCGCCTCCCTTCAGTTCCAGATTGTTCAGAACAATTTCAAATTTTTGAGAGATTTCGGTTTTTTGAAGAGTGAGTTCTGTCAATTTACGAGAGAGCTTTTCCTTTTCCAGAGTGAGAGCTGCGACGGTCGGCGGAGTTGTCGACTCGGATGAGATTGCGTTGCCAGGTTCTTGTGTGGTGCTCACGGTCGTGCCTGTACCAGCACGGGAATCAGGCTCGGAGGCTGGTGAGGCAGGAGGTTTGCTTGCTGTCGCTTCCGTATCACCATCACCTTTAGGCGTTTGGGTCGGATCCGCCGTTGAGGCGTCGGGATCCGCGGGCGGCTCAGCAGGATTGTTGGATCTGCTTTTTTGGGACTGTTTGGCACCGGAAGCCTCTAGCATGGCAATTTCGGCTTCGAGGTCTTCAATGCGTATGTGCAGGGAAGTGATTTCCTGTACGTGGTTTCGAAGAATGTTTTGCCAGGCTTTGGCTTCGATTTCCAACTCTCCGACGGTGAGGGGTTTAACAAAGAGTTTGAGGTGGGCTGACGTCACATTTGGGTCGTCAGTGATCGCTTTGTATCCAGGGCTCGGGGTAAGCTTGTCCTCGGACGAGTCGTTTGATTTCGACTCCGGTTCCGATGTTGCGTTCGATGTCTCCGGCACCCTCGTTTGACACCATGCTGTCTGACTTTCGTATGTTTGAAATGTAAATACCGCGACCAGCAAGAGCAGGAATTGCGAGCGAGTGATTACGAGGGGGTGGGACATGACAACTGCCAGGAAAGAGGAGAAAGGTCTGGACACCAGAGTGTGGCATGTTTTGGTGCGCTTGACCATGGTCGGGGCTTTCTCGCGGGTGATGATCCGCCTCGGATTGTATTTTCCGGCGTTTTTTGTCCAAGCAATCTGACCTGATATTTCGTCTCGTCGGCAGTGCATATTCGCCCGCGTCGTTTACCTTGCCATGAATTTGGGAATGTGCCAGACAAGCGTCCGCACGGTTCAGGGTTGTGTTCACTGGTTGTGGGTCGTGTTGGAGTGCAAAAACAAACCCAGAAACACCGTGAAATTCGTGGTTCCGCCAACGCCAGAAGCCACAAATTGTTTATACTGCGGCTATCGGCAGGGCGGGACGCGAGGCCATGGTGGAAGTCAATGCGAAAACGTGACGTCCAGCTCTTTCTGCCAAACGGTGTTTGCTTCTAACCACAAGGCAGGGCAAAGTTCCTGAACAGGTCATCGTCTGGTTACTTCCGCCATACTTGTGCTCGATAAGCCACTTCGCGAGCGTCGTCGAGATTTGCAATCCCCACCCCCAGGCTTCCGCTGGCTAACCTGCTCAATGAGCCTTCCGTTGTTCTTTCATCCGCTTCGTTCTTCAGTCACGGCAAACGGCACAACTTGTTAGGCGACAATCGGAATCGAAAATTTCTCGACGCTCAGGCGTTGGCGCGACTTGCGGCTGTACCACTGTTTGCCAGGCGGCCAATGGTAGGTGGCGTTTCAGGCATGCATGCGAGTCCGCATCGCGGGTCCAGCGTGGAGTTCGCGGAGTATCGCAGATACGTCCCAGGCGATGATTTGCGGCGCCTGGATTGGCGGGCTTACGGACGCACAGATCGTTACTACGTCAAAGAGTTTGAGGCGGATACCAATCTTCGGCTCTGTCTGGTGGTGGACACCAGTGGTTCGATGGGCTTTGGTTCGGGGGATGTCAGCAAAATTGAATATGCCCGACGCGTGGCAGGGTCACTTGCATATCTGGCAGTGCAGCAGGGGGATGCTGTTGGTTTGACTTGCATGGGGTCTGACATTGTTCGGGCGTTGCCTCCGAGAAGAACCCCTTCGCACCTGAGAGGGTTGAATGACATTTTGGAAAATGTGACTCCCGAAGGCGAAACTGGACTGGTAAGGCGGCTGCATGAATTCGCTGAGACCACTCGGGCAAGAGCGTTGGTTGTGATTATCTCCGATTTATTTGTTAATCCACCCGAGTTGCGTGAGGCCTTTGACCACTTGAGATTCCGCAAGCATGATGTCTCAGTATTCCATTTGATGGATCCACAGGAGATATCATTTGACTTTCGTAGACCGACCCGCTTTGTCGATCTTGAAGGTGGGGTTTCACTGTTTGCGGATCCAAGCGAAATCATGGATCGCTATCAGCAGGCAATGGTTGATTACCTTGCTGAGGTGCGAAGAATCGTGCTTGAAACAGGTGTCGATTATCACCGCTGCAGTCTTGACGGAGACTATGAACAGGCGTTGTTTGACTTCCTGGTTCGGCGAAACACGGGGCGGGGAAGTTGATGAGTTTTTTGCAGCCCGCGATGTTGATTGCGTTACCGTTAATTGCACTGCCAATCGTCATCCACCTGATTAACCAACGCCGGTTCCAAACGGTACAGTGGGGGGCAATGCAGTTTCTGCTTGCTGCCAATCGTATGTCGCGGGGATATGCGCGAATCAGGCAATGGCTGATCCTCGCTGCTCGTACACTGGCGGTTGCTGCGCTGGTCTTTGCGATCAGTCGCCCATTATCCAGCGGTTGGTTGGGTGTCGCCGGTGGTGGTCAAGTGGATACGACAATCATCCTGCTGGATCGATCACCAAGTATGAATCAGGCGGGGCCGGGTGGCGTTTCGAAACTCGAAGCCGGCATCGCAAGTCTGGTTGATTCGCTGGAAACGCTCGGGGGCAACCGCTATCTGTTAATCGACAGTGTCAATCAGGAACCGGTTGAGTTTGAGAAGCCCAGCGACTTGTTGCAGATGCCTGAAACAATGTCCGTTAGTGCCTCGGCCGACCTGCCCTCGTTATTGGAGGCTGCCGATCGCTATATCAGGGAAAATCGCCCCAGTCGGGCTGAAGTTTGGATGCTCAGTGATGTCAGACGCAATGATTGGAAAGACGACAGTGGTCGTTGGAACGCGATTCGAGAATCACTGGTTGAACTCCCACAGATGGTTAGGTTTCACCTGCTGGCATATCCCGAACTTCCCTCAGGGAATCGTTCTTTGGGGGTGACCCAGGTGCGTCGGATAGAAGATGGCGACGCTGCAAAACTTTTGCTGTCGCTTCAGATTCAGCAGGATGAAAGTGGACCTGCATTAACCACACTGCCGGTTTCCTTGGAGCTCAATGGGGCTCGGTCGGTGTTCAATGTCGAACTAAGCGGCAAGGGTTCTGATCTAGTGGATCATCTCGTCGTGCTCGACGGTGGGACGTCCCGGGGATGGGGACGTGTCTCGCTTCAAGCCGATTCCTGTGCGAGTGACAACGAGTTCTTCTTTGTTTTTGACAAGGAACCACCACGCAAGACGCTGATCGTCAGTGATGACCCCGCAGAGGTGCGGCCCGTCGAGTTTGCCGCTGCTATTTCACCGGATGCTGCTGTGGTTTGCGAGTCTGTCAACATCACTCCCGACGATCTGGTCTCTCAGGACCTGGACAGTGTTTCGTTGATCGCGTGGCACGTTGCAATTCCGCCAGAAGACCAGGGGTTGCACGCGGTCTTGCAGGCGTTCGTCCAGCGTGGCGGACAACTGATTTTTTTCCCGCCCGAGTCCCCCACCGATGCCCGATTTGCAGGAGTCAGCTGGGGAATGTGGCAGGAGCCACAGGTAGTACGTGTTGGATCCTGGGTCGGAGACCAAGACCTGCTGTCACGTACCCGCAGTGGCGATGCATTGCCAGTTGGCGAACTTAAGGTCACGCGTCACTGTGATCTGGCAGGTGAATTCAGGTCGCTCGCGGTACTTGATGGGGGGGCACCGTTGCTCGCCAGAGCAACCACTGATCGGGGAGGTGTGTTCTTCTGTACCACGACGACCGCGGCTGGTGATTCGTCTTTGGCGACTGCGGGAGTCGTTTTGTACGCCATGATCCAGCGGGCCGGGGAAGCCGGTGCGAAAACTCTATCGAGTACTCAGCAGGCGATTGCTGGTGATGCTGCTGTTGGGAAACTGCAGGGGTGGGAACAACTGGCTGGAAGTGAAGAAGGGTTATCCAGCACGTATTCCTCCACTGCAGGTGTCTACCAGGGTGAGGGAGAGTTGCTTGCCATCAACCGGAGTGCGGGAGAGGATTCCGCAACGATTGTCCCGGCAGAACGTGTTGAATCACTTTTTGCCAATCTGGACTTTGATCGGGTGAATCAGAAAGCTGCCAACAGTAGCAGTTTGATTCAGGAAGTCTGGCGGCTGTTCTTGATCATCGTCCTGCTCGCTCTGATCGCCGAAGCTGTGCTCTGCATTCCCAAGCGGATTTCCGCGAATGATGCCTTGAATTCATTCGGCAGTGGCACAAATAGCCAGGTGAGTCAGGTGAGTGGGTTTGACGACACTGGCGTAGAGCCCCAGACCGAAGATGTTTCGGTAGGGGGTGTGGCTTGAGTGGTTTTCAGCACCTGACATTTCTTGCGACACCGTTTTCGATTTCCCTGTCAGTTATTGCGGTGCTAGGGACCTGCGCCGTCAGTTATTACGCATGGCTGCGGAGTGGGCGTTTACGATCGGTGGCTCGGTTGGAAATGTTACGAGTTTTGATCGTTGCAATGATTGCATTGCTGCTGAACCAGCCCGAGTGGATCGAAGAGTATCAACCCGACACGAAGCCAACCATTGCGGTCCTTTGGGATGACTCGCTTAGCATGGGGACGCGAGACGTATTGGTGGAGGGTGCTTCCGGGAAAGAGGTGGTTACCCGGGCCGAGTCGATCAAGCCGTTGTTGGAATCGAGCGCCTGGTCTGCGTTGGATGAGCGTTTGAATGTTGTGTTGCAACCGATCAGCGGTGCAGGAAAGCCAGCAAAGGAAGATGGGGAACAACTTGGTTCGGGGGAAGATCAGAACACTGGCGATGCACGGTCTACCGTTACCAATCTGAAAGATCCGTTGCTGGAAACCGCCGAAAGAGTCGGTCAGTTAATGGGGATTGTGCTGGTTTCCGATGGTGACTGGAATGAGGGCGAGCCTCCCGTGGAAGCGGCGTCGCGTCTGCGAACCAAGCAGGTGCCGATTTTTACGGTTGCTGCCGGTAGCCCCAATCGTTTGCCTGATGTTGAACTGCTCAGTGTTGATATTCCCACCTTCGGCGCTGCTGGGAAGCCAGTTCGAATCCCCTTTACGATCGACAGTTCTCTGCCACGGGATTTTGTCGCAACCGTCACCATGGAAGTTTCCAACGGCGACAAATTGACGAAGGACGTGCGTGTTACAGCTATGGGGCGAACGTATGAGGCGTTCAATTGGAAGACCACGGATACGGGTGACTTCACAATCTCGGTATCGTTGCCAACGCAGGCGGAGGAAACGATTGCGGATAATAATCAGCAGGCGGCTCCGATCGTAATTCGTGAAGAACAGCTGAAAGTGTTGGTGGTCGAGTCTTATCCAAGATGGGAGTATCGCTATCTTCGCAACGCTTTGTCGAGGGATCCCGGTGTGGAGGTATCGTGTTTGCTGTTTCATCCGGGCCTTGAAAAGGTCGGAGGTGGATCCCAGGACTACATTCAGTTGTTTCCTGAAGCGATTGAAGATTTGGCAACGTATGATGTGGTTTTTCTCGGCGATGTTGGCTTGGATGATGATCAGCTGACCGAGGAACAGTGTGAATTGCTGAAAGGACTGATCGAACAACAGGCCAGCGGCCTGGTCTTCATGCCAGGTTTGCACGGACGGCAGTTCAGTCTGCAAGGCACGGCATTAGAGGAGTTGAATCCGGTTGTGATGGACCAGTCACAGCCCGGCGGGTGGGGCTCTCGTACCGCTGGACATTTTGAATTAACCGAAAGAGGTCGCGGCAGTCTTTTGACAAAACTTGCCGACAGCGGAGATGAAAACGTGCAGGTCTGGGAAGACCTGCCGGGGTTCCAGTGGTATGCCCCTGTCGTGAGAGCCAAGGCCGGAGCCGAGGTTTTGGCGGTGCACAATGAAATGAGCAATCAGTACGGGCGGTTGCCTTTGCTCGTGACAAGGACGTTTGGCGAAGGCAAGGTGCTTTTCATGGGCACCGATGGCGCCTGGCGATGGCGTAAAGGGGTCGAAGACAAATATCACTATCGGTTCTGGGGCCAGGTTGTACGTTGGATGGCTTACCAGAGAAACATGGTGAAGGGGAAAGGCATGCGGCTGTTCTACAAACCAGACCAGCCTCAGGTGCGCAAAACATTGACCTTTAGTGCGCACGTCATGGATAAGGGTGGTGAACCACTGCAAAAAGGTGATGTGCTGGTCACGGTCACCTCGTCAACGGGAACCGTCGATACCGTCAGATTGACGGCTGAAGGTGAACAGTGGGGTGTGTTTCAGGGCCGATTTACACCGCAGGAGCCGGGCAAACATGAGGTTGCTGTGATCTGCCAGCAAACCGGCGTAAAACTCGATACAACGCTGTATGTGCGTGGGCAGGCAATTGAACAAGTCGGCAAGCCAGCGAGGCCGGATGTGCTTGAAGAGATCGCATCAGTGTCGAGAGGCAAGGCTGTTGCGCAGAGCGGTGTTGCGGAAATTATCGAACTGCTTTCTGCGCTTCCGCAGCCAGACCCGTCGCTGAGGCGTTTGCAATTGTGGAGCCATCCATTGATGTTTCTGGGACTTGTTGTTTTGCTGGGAATCTTCTGGGTTTGCCGGAAAGCAGTCGGCCTGATCTAGCGTCGGATAGTTGCTTTGATCGAATTGATCGGCGGCTTGGATAGGCACGCCCTTGGGGGCTGGGATGTCGCGCCAATCCCAGCCTGGTACGGAAATTGGAGGCCGTCATCTGGTTCACGGCACGGTCGGTTCTTACCAGCATTGGGTAAGCAATTCCCTGCCGTAATCAACGGCTTTGCCTGCTGAGCACTTTGCGGGATGTGCCTGTGGTATGCGGTCCACGAACGCCGCTTTCTACTGGGCTGACTCTGTTGGTGGATCTGACTTCGATTTTTCGGCGGGTTTGCCGGTGGGTTGTGCTCTCAGTGGCATGATGGATTTCGTTGGACGCGTCTTGGGGTCTGGCTGGCTACCGGGTTTGACGGGTTTATCGGTGGGTAACGGAATCGGCACCAAGACGAGACGGAGTGGCGTGCCTTGGGGAGGAATCCGTTCGGTGAAAGGTAGGTACAGCAGGTCACCGGCCTCGGCGCTGCTTGCGACGGGGATGTCCATCATGGCTGAATTGAAGTTGGAAACGCAGATCATGTCTCCTGAGTCAGCACGATAAAACTCTTTGCCGCTTTCAGGGTCTTTCCAGAATCCGCTTCCTGAAAAGACCCAGTCAGGTTCCATCTGTTTTCCGGTGCCCGCCTTTTTTACCCAGCGACGCCCGTCAATTGCTTTAAACGTTCCATCTTTATCACGGTAGCAAACCCAGATTCGAATTCGCTGACCAGTTGCCGGGACGAACTTGGGCAAAAACTCGACTGGTGTGCCACGCATTGCTCCGACTGCGAGCAACGCGGCATGGACTTCTTTGGACCTGGCAAGGGTTCCAATGATGGATTCGTGTTCTTTGGTCCCTTCGGGGCAGGCGAACATTTCCAGAGGCCCATCGGTCATTGCCACATAGCCATCCAGGATCACTCGCTTGTTTTTCGCATCGATCCAAAGGTGGTCCTTGCTGATAGGTGTGCCACCAGGTGGTGGACTAAGCGTGCGGCGGGTGATCGTTGCTGGTGACACGTAGGCATTTTGGACAGCATCAATTTCCTCCTGCGTCGCTGTGTCCTGAGACTCGGTTTCGGGTGCTTCCAACGGGGAACCCGGGGTTGGAAGCTGGGATCGCGTGGCGGGGGACTGGGGGGGAGCCGTTTCTGCAGGAATGGCTTCAGCCAGTGGGTTACCGCTTGCCTGTTCCTGAGCTGCTGCCGGCGTTATGAATAGGCTGAAAAGTAGGCACTGCGGCAGCAGGAAGGCAACGATGACTGGCATGCACTTATTCATCTCGTCTCTCTCTCGTGCGGCACTTGACGCCGCTTCGGTACAGCTTCTGTGGCCGGAAACGCGAAGCGGGCTAACGGGGTTCGTGTGTTATTGGGGCGGCATTGAGCCCCAGCTATCTCGGTTTTTCGGTGATCTTTGTACTCATGAACAGAATTTATGTCACGCCGACGCCCTGTCCACAGGCTAGCGTAGCAACTTTTAGCCAGTAAGGTATCGTCCAGCTCGGGAGTGATTATCCTTGAAGTTATCGCGCCAACGTTTGACGGCTGCGGGCCGTGGGGGACTGGGCAGCAGCGAGACTTGTCCGGCATGCACCGTGGGGCTTGCTAAGGCGGCGTCTTGAGGTGATTGAATTATGGCGGGATGCGTTGCTTGCACGTCAGTTTCGCAGCGTTTTAGCGTTCAGTACTTGTTTGGATTGCGGAAATTACCGGCGGTGCTGATCAAAGTACAGTCACGGACAGAATTGGTTGATTTTGATGTCGAGAGAGTCCTTTCTAGCTGAGTCGCGAACCGCTGAGCCTTCGGATGCAGGTCGCACGACGCGTTCGCACGACTGGTCCAGTGAAAACTGGACTCAGTTGAGCAGGCAGTTATCGCGGCTGGCTCACCCCAAGCATGCCCAGAAGATGTTTGGCGTCGAGGACGGTCAGGTCGAGATTTACCTTTGGGGCGTCGCGGCAGCGCAGGGGGGTGAGTGCGATCGTGTGATCCATGCGCTGTCGGCTTTGACACGCGCAACAGACCGTTCCGCAGATGGAGAATGCAGGCTCGCTGAAGTGATTGATTTTGATCGTGAGGCAGCAGCGTTCATCGAGTCGACCGATAGCCGGCAAGTATTTTCCCCATTGGACTGCCATTTTGCAATTGTTTGGGCAGCGGCTTTGCCCGCACTTGCCAGCCGTATTGAAGCTCACCGGTGGTGGCTGCTTACAGCTACGTTGCAGAATCTGCATGAATCGGTTCTGCAACGAAGTACGGCATACAGTGTTGACCACTTGATGCTCGCGGGTGAATTGGGGCTGACGCTGGCGTGGCGTGTACCATGTGTGGCCGCTTGCAAACGACTGGCAGCGAACGCTTGCGAAGCAGTCCGAATGTGGTGTGATCAAGAACACGAGGCCGTGACTGGTGCGTTGGCTGACGCGGCAAATATTCGGCTGGTGCTGGCATCGCTAATGCGTTGTCGAAAGCTGATTGAAAAAGTAGCAAAACGCAAGTTTAGAAAGTCTGATCGAAATACCCAGACTGCGTTAGCGAGGTGGGTCGCCGCTTTGACTCACCCGTTGGGCACCGCTTTGAGTACGGCATCAGCAGAAAATATGTCGGCTGACAACGCCAAGTTCGGGTTGATTGCGGCTCTGCAACAGGAATATCCCGAGATGCTGCGTGCGGCCCTTGCGGCTGCACGAGGTGAAATACCCGTTGGTGGGCGTCTTGCCTGGGAAGTGGGGCTGCCGAGTACATGGCACCATGATCTGGACGCCAAAGTGGCAGTAGGGTTTCCAGATTGGGATGTGAGACAGGGGAGATTTCATCTGGATTACTCGGGGGAGTTTCCGGAACTGGAACTCTTTGCTGGTCGAAGACGCTTGTTTTCGGGACGGGTTCAAGTGCGACTGGAGCTGGATGGTGTCGAGCGGCAACCCTGTGGAGAGTGGACCGAAGTTTGTGAGCACACTGATGACGATGTGCACTATCTGGAAATTGAGCAGCCGTGGAGTGGCGGAATTGTCTTGCAAAGACAAATCATGCTGGTCCGTGACGATCGATGTGTGCTGCTTGCCGATAGTGTGATTCCAGAGAAATCTGGTGAGGTTGCAACATCAACCATTGATTACTGGTGTAATTTACCACTGGGGCATGACATCGGTTGGTCTCCAGAAGCAGAGACGCGGGAGGGCTTTCTGGCTGATGGAAAACGTCGGGCCCTTGTCGTGCCCTTGGCGGCTGGCGAATGGATGGCTGGTCCCTCTGATTCAACGTTGGCGGAGACCAGTGATAGGCATCTGCAGATGTTTGTCAGGGGACGAAAGGCACTCTATGCCCCGATTTGGTGTGATATGCAGAAGCGTCGCTTTTCACGCCCGAGGACTTGGCGACAGTTAACCGTAGGGGATCAGCTTGCATTGGTGCCCAGGCATGAAGCTGCCGCCTATCGCGTGCAGGCCGGATCTGAACAATGGATGGTGTATCGCTCGCTCGGTGAGCGGCGGTGTCGAACCGCACTGGGTAAGCACTTGATTGCTGAATTTTACGGATCGCGTTTCTACGCAAGTGACGGGTCACACGAAGAGTTGGTAACCGTAGACGATAAGTGTTCCACGGATGATGACTGAACAGCACACGCAAAAACGAATTGACGAGAATTGGCAGTTTGTCAAACAACAGGTTCGTGAAACTGCGCTTTCATGTGAGCGTGATCCCGATTCAGTGCGCATCATCGGAGTGTCAAAGTACGTCGACGAAGAATTGACGCGTGCATTAACCCTCGCTGGGTGTCGTGAACTGGGGGAAAGCCGCCCACAGTTGATGTGGCAGAAGTCGCTGGCGATGCAGGATGTAGAGCCGCTCTTGTGGCACATGATCGGCCATCTGCAACGCAATAAGGTGCGACGTTCTCTGCATTGCAAGCCAATGATTCATTCTGTCGATAGTGAACGCCTGCTTTCTGCGATTTCTGATGAGGCTCTGTTGCAGGGTGTCTGCATCGACGTCTTGCTGGAAGTGAATATCAGCGGTGATGAGGCCAAAACCGGTTTTCTGCCTGATGCTCTCGAACCCGTGCTCGTGTCCAACAACGACCCGGGGATTGCGATCCGGGGCTTGATGGCGATGGCAGGTTGGGGCACGGATGCGTCGACTGCTCGTAGTCAATTCGAGAGAACGAGAGAACTGCGTGATCGACTTCAGCGTTCCACGGGACGTTACTTGCCGGAGCTTTCGATGGGGATGAGTGGCGACTTTCAGGAAGCCATTCTCGCCGGTGCTACCATGGTTCGGATCGGATCAACGTTGTTTGATGGCGTCATCAAACGTACATAGGACACTCTTGGACTGTTTCGCAAAACTTAGACCAGCCGCATCTGGGTAAGTTCAGGATCGAACCGTTGAAAATCCGGCTGGGACTCTGACCCGGGCTTGTATTTAACGGACTCTATAGCGGCGGTCGGCGTTGGGTTGGAACATGAAAGGTTGGCCTGATGGTCAGCGTGACACTCCTCACGTGATTGGTTTGTACCCATCAATTCGCTGATGCTTCCCTGTTCCAGAGCCTTTCTCAACGGTTTCGGGGGATGAGGTTGACGATCAGTCTTGATCCAACATCTGTTGGACCCGCTGCTCGATCGTGGTCGTAATTGTAGTTGCTTGTGACTTCACTTTTCGATCGCTGCTGACGTCCACAGGTTCTCCAAATGAAACCTTTACTTTCCGCTCGGCTTTGATGGCCGCTGTTGTCTTTTGCAGTACGTCTTCCTCAAACTTATCGATGGTCTCTGCCATCCTGTCAATCGAAGGGTGATCATTCACGTAGTCACCGGGATAACTGAATGATTGCACGACAAGGAACAGGTCTTCCATGTCGTGATTGAGCTGTGTCGCTTGGTCCGGCTCCGCTGCACCGGCAAGTTCTTTCTCCATGATTGTCTTACGGGCAGCCTTGACTCTTTCAGGGATGCTTTTGGTGGAGGCGTCAATCCCGTTACGTTGCTCCACGTTCGAAAGAATGTGTTCGCGAAGCATCGCGATGCGTTCTGGTAATCTGCCAGACTGGGTCTGTTTCAGGTATTCAAGTTCTTTGACGATCAGCAGGACTTCAGCAAAGTCGTAGATTCTCTTTTCGAGCGGCTCCGTGGTTTTTGGACGCCAGAAAATTGAACTTTCCAGTTCACTCATGGTGGCCAGCAGCGAGGGTGTAGGGTCCTCGACATAGGTGTAACGCATCGCGCAAGGGATGCACGTAATCGGGCGTTTGCTTTTTCTTGCAGCCGCAACTGCGATCGCCGCTGCTCCTTCGCGAAAGGGGGTGACTCGTCCATTGCAGTGATAAATTTCCCCTTCGGGGAAAATGACCAGCGGTTCCTGCTTCTCCTGCAAGATGCTGGTTGCCAATCGAAAAGCACCAATGTCGTTTGCTTCGCGGTCAACGCTAAAACAGCCGTGCTTGGTAAGAATCCAACGAGCAAGCCACGATTTGTCGTCAAACACGTGCCACGTGGCCATCACGTGCAACGCGGTTCCGATTTGATCAGCGGCTGAATAAATAACATAGGGATCTGCGTGGCTGGAGTGGTTGGGCATGATCATCACACCCTCCCCGTTTTTTAGCCGTTCCTGAACGATGGTTTTGCCCGCAACCTCGATGTCAGAGATTTGGATCAGGCGTTTTCTTTGCCGATCCCTGAAGGGACGCAACAGGTTGACCAGCCTGGGACTGACGTTGGGTTTCCAAGCCTGAGGCGCAAAGAGCATTGTGTAACGATTCATGATTCAGTCGCTTTACTGTCCAGTGCCTTGCCAATCCACCTGATTCAGTTCGGCCATTGCTAAAATCAGAGCTTGGGTTCCGTCCTTTGCATGACCCTGTGCCACGACGGCCTGGTAAAGCTGCTGAGCTAGTGCCAAGCCGGGCAAGGCAAGATTCATGGCGGCTGCTTCATCAAGGGCGATTCGCATGTCTTTGATAAAGTGCTCGACGAAAAATCCAGGATCAAAATCACCGTCAATCATCCGCGGGGCCATGTTGGTCAGCGACCAACTTCCCGCGGCGCCGGATGACACGCTTTGCAGTACGGTGGTCAAATCAAGGCCGGCTTTGGTGGCATACAGGAGTGCTTCGCAGACGGCAATCATCCCAGAGGCGATCAACGTCTGATTCACCATTTTTGTATGTTGCCCACGACCCGGCCCACCTTGGTGTACGATCGTACTGCCCATCAATTCAAACAGTGGAGTCACGCGGGCGACGTCATCGGCGTTGCCCCCGACCATGATGGAAAGCGTTGCATTTTGCGCGCCCGTGTCACCGCCGCTCACCGGGGCATCAATACTTGCCACGCCTTGCTTTGCCGACTCCTGTGCGATCCGTTCGGCCAGGGATGGCTTGCTGGTGGTCATGTCGATAATGGTGGTCCCTGCTGAGGAGCCACTAAGCACGCCTTGTTCGCCGAGAATCACCTGTTCGACGTCTTGAGGGAAACCCACGATCGTAAAAACAACGTCAGATTGCTGCGCCACCTCTTGGGGTGAACTGACCAGCACCGCACCGCGATCAACCAGTGAAGCCGCCTTGTTTGGGGAGCGATTGAACACAGTTGCTGTGTATCCTCCAGCAAGCAAGTGGCCGCACATACTGCTGCCCATTACGCCGGTACCAATCCAGCCAATACGAGTTTTTCCTGGAGTGATGGGTTGAAAGGAATGCTTTTCTGTCACGGTAGCTGCTTCGATTTCGTGTAAGGTAGCGCAAGTTCAGCACCCTAACATAACAGGCAAAGCACGTCGAAAAGATACAGGACGTGAAATTAGCAAAAGGCTGATACGTCTCAGCCATCCCAAAAGTCTTATGCCGCTTGCCAGCGTCTGACCTCTTGCTGTGAAGTACCCATCCAGATTGCGGTCGTCCACTCGGGTAACTTTTGACGCACATCAGAAAGTCCAATGACCAGATCACGTGCTTTCCCACCGGGGCGGGATATTGTTGCTGTGATCTGCACAGCAGCGATTTGCTTTCCCCCAGCATCTGTACGGCCGATGGTTTGATGAGTGTTAATTGCCGAATCAGAGCCTGACCGCGGACTCTGCCGCGCATCGTTAGATGCTAAACTGATTTCAGTTTGTCCCCGTTGGTGCACAACTTCACGCTGCAAGACCCGGTTGATTGATTTAACTTGCCATGCGGCGAGTTGGTCAACCAGGATTGTTCGAACACCAGGCAGCTTGCGGTACCAGTCAATTCGGAGATTTCGGTCCGTGTGTCGGGTGAGCTCCCGGCACAATTCAACAAAAAACTGCTTGCGGAAGGACAGATACGTAGGTGTCACCAGAACAGGCGTAGAAGCGCGTTGCTCGGTCAGCGTGAGGATTTGGTGAGCGATCTGCTGTAACGATGTTGACATGTAGCAACTTGATTCAGGCGACGTTGAGAATGCGGGGCGTCAGTCTCACTGTGCTCAGTTTTTGGATCGCATTTGTTTGAGCATCCGTTGATAATCGATCGACATATGACGGTTATCTGCCTTGGTTTGCCGCTTGTCGATGCGATGAATGTCGACTTCGTCCTCGATAATCAACATATCGCTGTCATCATGCCGAAGCGGGATGAGTTCTTCCCGCATTTCGGTATCGGATGTCTCTTGATCGTCGCACTCATTCAGTTGCTGATCGGCGCCAGGGTCGAGTTGGATGGGATCCCGGTTGTGAGCCGAACTGAAATCCAGAGTTGCAGTATCAATCGTCGACTCGTCGGTGTGATGATCAGCGTCGTCCTCAAGTGAGACGTTGTGTGAAACGTCGCCGGTTAAGGGGTGATGCATCTTTGATGGGGTCTGATGGGCGTCATCACAATACTGGATCTGGTCGTGTTCCGTGATGTTCAACATGTCGTTGATGTCAACAAGCTGCTCGTGGATGATGATTTCCTGCGGCAGAACGGTCTCGAGGGATGCTGCAGGTCTGCTGCCGCGGTCTTCAACCCGGTTGGGACCTGCGAGAAGGTTGATTTGTTCCTCCTCGTCAAAACGACCGAACAACTCATCGTTTGTCCGGGCTTTTGGGATGTCCTCGAATAACTCAAGATCTGGCTCGCCAGAGTTCAGCTCGTCATCGTTTGACAACGCGGGTGTGGCTAGCTGAGGGTACTGCAAACGAGCTGGAACGCTCTCATCACTGATAGCGTCAACCAAGTGTGGATCCGACTGAGCTTCAGCAAACAGTTCGGAGCCGTTGTTCTCTGCCCGTGGGTCGTTGAGGTTGCAATCATCGGCGTCATCCCATACTTGCGTAGGGAGCTCACCCTTCGCATGAGTGTCGGCTTCTGATTCGTGTGGAGCCCGTTCTAAGGCCATGTCTTGTGGACAGTTCGCCAGATTGCTATCAGGTTCGAAATCATACGTGTCGTACTCTTCGTCCGATTCGCTTTGCACGTGTGTGCTGCATGTTTCGGTG
>JAPOKD010000231.1 GCA_029977825.1 Planctomycetota bacterium
AACAATAGCGAGAGATTCGATCAACACGTCGTGATCGAATGAGAGGCTGATTTTTTCGCCAGCATCTACCTGTTTGACTTCGCCACCGATGATTCCCAAACCCCGTGGATTCAAATCAAAGGACGTCGCCTCATTTCCATTTTTCGTTTGAGCCTTGATTGTGAAGGTCAGCTCCTGGCCGTCGCCAATGGGCAATGTTGCGATGGCGGTTCCTGTGGTTGTCGACTGAAATCGCGGACGAAGGTCCATGGACAATGGTTCTGCTGAATCAACCGTCCGCTGGTATTCTGATTCCCCGGGTTTCGCCCACGAGAATGTTACTGTTTTGGTATCAGCTTGAGTGACAAGGCGATGGCCTCCGGCATTTCGGTGCGCTCCGGCCCTGCGCGACAACTCGCGGATCAACGCCTGATGTTCAGGTGCTTGAAAAAGGTTGTTTTGCTCCTTGGGATCAGTTTTTAGATCATAGAGCTCGGTTGCGACGGGATGTCCGGTGCGTAAGAGGTCAGCGTTAAAGAACAACTTCCACGCACCTGATACGACTTTCCCATCGATAAGGGGATCATCCGATCGGAATGCCAGCACGGCTGGGTCTTCCGCCTCCTTGTGGTCATTGAAAAACATCTGACGATGGCCGATGTGCTGGCCTCGCCATGCAGCCAATACGCTGAAACTATCTTCCCCACCTTTTTGGGAGTTTTTCCAGGTACTCTTCGTGTCACCAAGCACCTCTGCAAATGTGGCATACATGTCTTGAAGGCCGAGCAGCGTATCATTACTGCTGCCCGGTGTTTCCGGGTTGCCATCACCGACCTTGCCAGTTGGCCATGCGACCAGAAATGGGACCCGATGTCCACCTTCATACACCGATCCCTTATTGCTGCGGAATGGCCCCGTAGCTGTTTTGGAAGTGATTTCAGCACCGTTGTCACTTGTGAAAATCACAATTGTGTTATCGATAAGGTTTTTGCTTGGGTTCCGCGGATCATGTGTTGCATTCAGGTAATTCAGGAGGCTGCCCAAGACAACATCGTTTTCATAGATATAGTCTGCCCGTGTACCCAGAGGCTTCAACGCAACGCTGGTGGCCGCGCCAGCGACAGGAATACCCTCAATTTCTTTTTCCGGTGTGTGGGGGCCGTGATTTGAGTTGCATGCGTAATACAGAAAAAACGGCTTGTCTCGGTGTGCTGTCAGATGCTGGTTTAGAAACGATTTCGCATTGGCCAGATGTCTGCTACCCAGTTGTTCCAGGATGTAGGCGTTCGTTCCCCTGTCAACAATACGTTTCCCGTCGCCCGTGGCACCAATGACGGTGCGGCCGTGTATGTGGCCGGGGCCTATGGATTGCTTGGAATTGTTAGCACGCTTCTTCCCTCCCCGTGCCGGGCCGGATGTTCCGTGTGATCGCGACGTAAAACGGCAGAAATCAAATCCGTGGTCCAACGGCGTATCAAACATGGGTTGAGTCAGGTCAGCGTCTTCCCATGCATCAGCAGGTTTGCCCTCTCTGTTTCGATAACGGAGCCCAACGTGCCATTTTCCAACTAAGGCAGTTCGATACCCATGGGTTTGAAAAAGGGTCCCGATTGTGGGCCGATCAGCCTCGATCATTGGGTCTCCCTGAGCACCAAACAACACCCAGTGCTTCAAGCGGTTTCTCCATGAGTAACGACCCGTCAATAAGGCATATCGAGTGAGCGTGCAGCGTGAGGCTGGAGTGTGTGCATCGGTAAAACGAACGCCTAGTCGGGCCAGACGATTCATATTCGGTGTGAGGATCTGCTGGCTGTCAGGGTTGCCAGTAAAATCCTGATAGGCACTCGTGTCGCCCATGCCCATGTCATCGGCCATCATCAGAATGACATTTGGACGCTGGTCAGACGCATCAGTCGCGAACGTCAGGTTGGTCACGAAACTCAGCAAAAGGACAATAATGCTGACGGAAAAAGCGGGTTTGGACATTCTGGCCGGGTATCTCAATGGAGGAGCTCTGGATATAAAATACATGATAACAGTCGGTTCCAGCGTTTCAGAAATCTGGATTTTAATACAAACGCGTTAATTGCCATCATGAAGGAACGGACCCATTCGATGTTGCACCTGTAGCGGAAACGCCTAGCTGTGCGGCGGCCGCTTATACTGGAGTAATGGAACACCTATCTTTCGTTCTGGATCGTTTTGGTTATGTAGAATGTTCGTTTGTTCCTGTCAGGCACTGCAAAGGTTATTGATATGCGGCGATTAGGTACGTTGATCTGCATTGTTTTTGCAGGGCTTGGTGTGAAACAGACTGCAGGACAGGAAGTGTGGCCGCTCGATTCAATTCGGTCTACAGCGTTCCGTGTAGTGGGAAATCTTTCTACGACCGGAGGGGTGGTTGATCAAAGCGTTGTATTCGCAGGTAATAGCGTAATCAAAGTGAAGGAATCGGCGAAACTTGCGGCAGGGGATACTGGATTCACGCTGCTGGCCTGGGTAAATCCTCATCTTCTTAACGCCGAACAGCAGATGATTGCTGCAAAAAATCGCTACTCGTTGGGTGAACGCCAATGGAGCGTGATGATTGACAGCGATAATCAGTTTCGCTTGTATGCCCATCAAGGAAAATGGGTCACAGCAGACTGCCCGGGACGGGTGCGACCGGGGCATTGGTATCTGATAGGAGTGGTGTTCCGTCAAGGGAAAGCAGAATTGTGGGTCAATGGAAAATTGGCAGGGGATGTGCTGCTCAAAGAAGCGATTGCGCAAACGGACGCGCCGTTGACTTTTGGCGGGGTTGATGACAACGGTCGACTTCGTCAGGGTCTGGTTGGTGCGCTTGACGATATTCGCTTGTTCGATAAGCCACTCTCCCCTAAACAGATGGCGAGTGCGTTTGCTCCCGTAGAAAGCACGCACAAGGTACCCGAGCCCAAACCACCGATTAAGCTCTGGACTGGAGATTTGCCTCCCGCAACGCTGCAGGCTGAACGGCTTGAGGGTCTCAGTTTTAACGTTATCAAGCGACATGAGCCTGAGGTCGATGGATATCGTTTTCTACACGGCGTGGCGGTCGTTTGGCATAAAGGCAAGCTTTACGCATCATTCGGTCACAACAAAGGCAGTGAAAACACTTTGACTGAAGAAGGCCGCTATTGTGTTAGTGACGATGGTGGTAGTACCTGGACAACGGTCAAAACCATTGATACCGGCGACGATCAGGAGGATCTCGCGGTTAGCCACGGTGTGTTTCTGTCATTCAGGGACAAGTTGTGGGCGTTCTTGGGGTCATTTTACGGAACTCGAAAACGTGTTCACACAAGAGCTTACACACTTGATGAAGCCACTAGGCAATGGACAGCTGAGGGTACGGTAATCAAAGAAGGATTCTGGCCGATGAATCAGCCTGTCAAAATGGAAGATGGTAATTGGATCATGCCGGGCTTCATTGTGGAACAGAATTACCCTGCTGCCGTTGCGATCAGCCATGGTGACGATCTGAAATCCTGGACAGTGAAGGTGATCTCCTGTAGCGCTGACGTCGGGAGGATGTGGGGTGAGTCGTCTATCCTCGTCGATGGCGAGCGGGTGACGAACATTGCTCGGTATGGCGCAAAACCTCTTGCGCTTGTTTCAACAAGCAGTGATTACGGACGCACCTGGAGCCCGTCCACGGTGAGCAACCTCCCCATGGCTGCCTCAAAACCGTGTTCGGGCATTCTGAGCAATGGACAACGATACTTGATTGGTTCGAGCACGGCTGACGGCGGAAACCGACGCTCACCTTTGACAATCGCCGTCAGCAAGCCGGGACAGAACGAGTTTCTGAAATTATTTGTCATTCGAGATGCCGTTTTTGAAGATGGCCCAGGTGAGTCTGACTCAGGCGCGGCTCTTTCCTACCCGTATGCCACTGAGTATCGGGGGAAGTTATACGTCGGGTATTCCAATAACGGGTCGCGAAGGGGAAACGACAACAGTGCCGAGTTGGCTGTGATTCCGCTGGGTAAATTGGAAGTTGAATAACACGGCATCCACCTGTTTCCCTTCAGCAAGGGTGGGGAATGGAATTGTCAGCCCGGTGCGTCAGACCCTGAAGCATGGGATGGTTTGGCACCGAAGCCGATTTCGGATGGTGTTGTCCTCGCAAGTGTGGTTAATTGCTGGCGGATTACGTTTACAATCCTGGTATGGTTGGATGAATGTCGGTAGGACGTTTACTTTGATTCAATTTTCGCTGTCATAGAGTCGCCCGGAGGTGCAATTCGCTAATGTCTATGGTCCAAAATGATCGGTTGCTGCGCGTGTTGATTGTTGTGGTTTTTGCTGCACTTGGTGATCAATTGGGGCATGCAAAAAACTGGGGGCACTGGCGGGGTGATGGTGGGAACAGCGTGTCCTTGGATGCCACTCCACCAATCAAATGGAGCCCGACCGAAAATATAAAATGGAAAGCGTTGGTTCCAGGGCGGGGATCGAGTTCGCCAGTAGTCTGGGAGAATCGAATCTTTGTGACCAGTGCCGTGCCGACTTCCGACGGGGCATATGAGTTCGTGGTCCTTTGTTTTGATCGGAACACGGGCCAACAGAAATGGAAACAGTCCGCGACTGTGGGTAAGCCACACGAAGGTACCCACAGCACCAATGGTTATGCGTCAGCCTCTCCCTGCACTGATGGCAAGCATGTCTATGCTCAATTTGGGTCGCGTGGACTGTTCTGCTACACGGTTCAGGGTGATTTGGTGTGGAGTCGAGACGATTTCCCGCAGATGACGATGCGAGGGACATTTGGCGAAGGGTCTTCGCCAACGATTGCAGGTGAGTTGTTGATTGTGCCGTGCGATCACGAGGGGCAGTCGGCACTCTATGGTGTCGACAAAACGACTGGGAAAACTGAGTGGGAAACCAAACGCGATGAACCGAGTTGCTGGGCGACGCCGTTTGTCATTGAGTCTGACGGGAAGATGCAGATCGTCATGAATGGGGAAAACTTCGCCAGGGCGTATGATGCGGAAAGTGGCAAAGAGATTTGGCGGTGCGGGGGCCAAACGCAACGACCAGTCGCGTGCGCTGTTGGCGATGAAGGCATTGTTTATGTGGGCAGTGGGTTTCGCGGTTCCTTTCTGGGCGCTTTTCGGACAGATGGACGGGGTGACATCGAATCTGGTGATGCCGTGCTGTGGAGTGTGAACCGAGACACGCCCGACATCGCGTCGCCGTTACTGTCCAAAGGCCGCTTGTATTATCACAAAGGCAAGACCGGCATGCTGACCTGCCTGGACGCCAAAACCGGCAAACCCCATTACAGTACGACTCGAATTCCGGATATCAAGTCAACCTACGCATCGCCTGTCGCAGCTGGCGGGCATGTCTATGTCACGGGTCGAGGTGGAACGACGGTTGTTCTGAAGGATGCCGACCAACTGGAGATCATCGCAAGCAATTCAGTTGGCGAACCAGTGGATGCAACCCCGGCACCCGAAGGTAATGATCTATTCATCCGCGGACAAAACCACCTGTTCTGCATTTCCAAATAGTTGTTCTTTGATCTTTTTTCCCATCCCGCGACTGGTGAACCCCCGTGAATAAATCCCTTTACTCATTTGTCATTCTGGCAACACTTGTTTTAGCTGTTGCCGGATCCATCGCCGCGGTCGCTCAGCGTCGAGGAACGCGGAAAGTTGGTCGCAATAGCGGGCAGCTGTCATTGAAGGAACCGTTTCGCGGTGTGACTGCTGATAACAGGATCGAAAGTGATCTGTTCGAGATCAAATCAACTGGTGTTTCAACAAAACCCGTGGTGGACGCTGCAAAGGCGTTCTTAGACGGTATCTCGCAAGAGCAACGGGGGCGCACCCTGTTTGACGTTGATGACATTGAATGGAGAAGTTGGGACAACCGGCATTTTTACCAACGCAGGGGAGTCGGATTTGATGAGATGGATGCGAAGCAAAGGGACCTCGCCTTTGGGTTGCTGGAAGCCAGTTTGAGTGCAAAGGGTCTGAAACTGTCTAAGGATATCATGAAATTGAACGGTACTCTGGCAGAGCTAGCAGACAACTTTGACGAGTACGGTGAGTGGTTGTATTGGATCACAGTGATGGGCCAGCCATCTGACACCGAGCCATGGGGATGGCAGATTGATGGGCATCACCTGATCATCAATTACTTTGTACTGGGCGACCAAGTCGTGATGTCTCCCGTGTTTATCGGCAGCGAGCCTGTTCATGCGACGTCAGGGAAATTCAAGGGAACGGTTGTGATGCAGGAACAGCAGAATGCAGGCGTGGCCTTCATGCGTTCATTGTCTGAAAAACAGCAATCCACAGCCACGCTTACGAAAATCAAAGACCAGAACAATGCGGTTGCGCAGGCATACAAAGACAATATAAATCTGGATTATGCGGGCATTTCAGCGAACGAATTAACGGAATCTCAACGCGAAAAGTTGTTAGCTGTAATTCAGACGTTTGTTGGCACCATGTCCAAAGGGCATGCCAAAATCAAAATGGACGAGGTTGCAAAATATCTTGATCGAACCTATTTCGCATGGGTTGGAGGTTTTGACCCTGATAGTGTCTTTTATTACCGGATTCACAGCCCGGTACTCCTGATTGAGTTCGATCATGAACGCCGCGTTGCTCCCTTCCGCTCCGCGACGCCGTCCCGTGATCACATTCACGCGGTGGTTAGAACGCCGAACGGGAACGACTACGGCAAAGATCTACTGCGGCAGCACATCAGCCAGCATCACAAACATACTCACACGCACGACGCACCCGCAAAATGACCTCAGGATTTGGCATTTCTGCGAGGGTGCTAATTATCTGCGAAGCCGTGTTTGGACATGGCTCTAATACGACGCGGCCCGTCCAGCAGGCGTCGCAAATCAGCGGCAAGGGTGTGCTGCTTGCCACTCAAGCTAGTTCATCTTTGATTCGCCTGATGACATCTGATCAAAGAATGTGGGCAGGACGCCCAGGTAGCAATTGCAGTGTGTGCACACCGCACTGCTCTCGGGAACAGAAGTGTTACACTTTGGGCAGGGTCTTTCGGTCGTGACGCGCCGCTTCGGTGCGGGTGGTACGGCTTCCATGGAACCCAGGATCCGCATGACTCCAGTGTCCGTCACTTCCTTCGCATCGGTCTTTGCGGATCGGTTGAACGTCAAAGCAAACACGAACCCGACGTCACATCGTGGACACTTCACTGTTTTGCCGACGAGGTTCGAGTTACCTCGGACTTTGTGACCCGCAGGACATGCCGCAGTGACTTTATTTTTCAATGGCTGTAACATGGAAGTTTCCTTTGTTTGCTGTGCCGAGATATGCACTGTGTTGATTGCGCTCCATCGCCAAGCCGAGAAGTGGGATCTCGGCGTTCATCGATTTAACCAATTGAAACCGGGCAGGTTCCGGAAAATTAAATTGCAGTTGAGAAAGGCAAAGCTCAGAGTCCGCCAAGCAGCTGGGGGGAACCAGGTGGGGATGCTTTTTCCCATACACGTGGAAGTATATTTTGAAGGCAAGGGGCAGTGCTTTCCGTGCGTTGCTCTTTCTTCTTACCAGCTTCGGTGTTCGCACATTTCCGATGCGGCAGAGCGTTGAACGGCTTGTGTTGGATCAACGGCGGTCATCACTGGGCATGGGAGGTATTTTGGGCTGGTCGCGACTGGCGCAGTGCAACGCTCCGAGGCCCCAAGCGAGATCGCTGCAATCGATTTTTGTGATGCTGGCACCAGTGAGTTCATGGATCAAACCTGCTGCATGATCATCCTCAGGGGCATGAAACTGGGGGACAAGAACTCGGTCGGGACCCAGACGCAGAAAGTTACAATAGCTTTGCGGAACCGGCTGATTATTGATTCTGCGAATTTCTGGCGCCGGCAAGGGGTGCACCGTCATGCTGGGAGATGTGGTTGCCGCCCAGTTTTTTAGTTGACACAGGTTTTGGTTAAGGCCTGGTGAGTGGTGGTCGTGAGGATAGTTGGAGACACAAGCGACAATGTT
>JAPOKD010000364.1 GCA_029977825.1 Planctomycetota bacterium
AATCGACTTTGACGTGACAGCCAAAGCATTGCGGGGCCCAACTGGCGTGACAGGTGTAACACTCCATCCGATCAAGATGTTTTGCTACACCCTGCATGGAAACCAGTCCACGCTGACTGATCGACTTTTCCTCAACCAGTTTCTTTAGAGGTTTCAAGCGGATGTCTTTTCCTTCGGCTGTGTAGACGATGACTTCATCCCCATCCCGGACAACATTTTCGTAAGGGTTGCCTCGGGCAGTGAGCAGGAACCCGTCTTTCCGGTCATGGTTCGCACCAGCCCAGGTATGCGGCAACTGATCGGGCGTGGTTCCGCGTGGATCACCGGAAGCGACCTCTGCAGCAAACTCGTCCATGAAACCGAGCGGAAGCTCCCAGGGGAACTGATCTGGTGTTCCATGGCAATCGGAACACTCGATCTGGACAGCGGCGAGATTCGTCGGCGCCAGAAAACCATCACCGTGAACATCGATCGAGGTGTGACAGTCCTGACACTTCATGCCTTTCTGATAATGGATATCCTGTTCCATGGCGATGTAGTGTTTGCTGTGTAGCCCAGGCTGGTTCTGGGCATTCTCATCCAGCGGCGAAGCATACGGAGTTTCCATGAGCCCCTGAAAAGAAACACCAATTCGCTTCCCACGATTATGGCAGGTGGTGCAGGTTTCTACGGCAAGTCCGTGATACGTTACTTCACCGATTGTCACATCAGCGTCGCGTGTTCCCTGAATCTGGTGCGTCAGCGGGTGACCACTTTCGGTGCGTGAAATACTGGTGTCGGCGCCCTCGTAAAGTCCTTCGTTGCCATAAGGAATGTGGCAACTGGAGCAACCCATGCCGCGGAAATCACCCCGCGATGAACGACCTTTAACGCCATGATGGCAACGATTGCATTCCTGGCGGATATAGGTAAAAGCAGCGAGCGATGGATCGTCATGCAACTTGTCAAGTTCATCAAAACCGAGAGCCTCAGGCAGCGGTTCGTGCTCATCAACAAACACGTTTGGCTCGAGCTTGGCGAGGGCATCCATGTACTGTCTGTAAGCCTTGGTGCCCAATCGAATTGAGCGATCTTCTGGATTCTTGACAGCATAGTTGGCAAACTTGTGCTCATAACCGGTAAGTGCCCCGAAGGACCAGCAAGTGCCCTGAATTTTTCCTGCTTCGGTCATCATCAGACTTTGCCACTGAACCTTGACCTGATCTTCATGACACGTTCCGCAGGTTTTCTCGTTCACCCATGGACTTCCCGGATCGGGGTAAAAGTCGTCACCCCCATGGGCAATTTTAGCGTCCCGAGTTTCGTTCGGGTCGCCGTTGTGACAGACCACACAGCCAGCGGGGTCACCCATGGCTTTACCTTTTTCCATGATCTGGTTGAGCATCTCGGATCCGATTTCGCGAATCGGTTCAATGTCCCGGTGGCATTGCATACAACCGGACGTTGCGGCCTCCGGAAAATGATCGATCAGCCGTTCTGGCCCGCCTGCCCAAGCATTGTCCAGTTGGCTGATTGCCCCACCCAGGATCAGCATGTGCAGCAGAACCAGCTGCCGCCGCAGGCAAGACATCGAGGCTGTTGGAAAGATGGTCATGATAGGAGAGATCAATCCATGGCAGGGAATGTGCAGTTGCAGCAGCCTCATGGCGACCGCCTCGAAGCAGCATCGTAGTGGAAAACGTGATGTCCACGGAAGATGCGTTCCCTGATATGGCTGGCATCCTGACGTCAGCAGTGACCCTGACCCTCTGCTGATAACTCTCTGGCTGATGCATTGCCGCACAAAAAAGTTGATCTCAGGCAAGGCAATCAATTTCAAGCAGTTAACGTCGTATCGGCACGAAATACGATTGGAACCAGCGGAAGCGGGCAACAGATTTGCATTGGAAAAGACGTCAACTCGAGACGAACACCGTCAATCACACGAATGGTGGGTACGGTGCTGGTGTCGGGTAAGTCTTTTTCTTTGCAGGACGTTTCGCTGTAGGCTCGAAAGATGAAGGTCCGCTGGGACGCTTCGGTTTGCCGCTTGAGCCACCGATAAATGCGTCCAGATCCGAAGCGATGTCATTGACGAGCTGGGAAACTCATTTCGTGCAGTAAGCCATGTTCATCGTCCACCCGATGTTACTGATATCACTGGGGGTTATGTGGTTGACCCAGAACGCAGTACGCACGACGCTCTGCGACTCTTTCTGCCTCAAACGGCGACGGCATGCACTGCGCGTCGAGGGCGTTCAGGGCTTACCAGTTTCCCCTGGCGGCGTCACTGAGGATTTTCATATCGAGGGCCTGCTCAGCAAACATCTTTTTCAGTCGTGCGTTATCTTCTCCAGAGTCTTCAGTTGCTTGTCCATCTCTGGCTTCATGCCACCAACTCTTCTACCTCCAGTCTGCCAAAAGCCTCATCTGTGGGCATGAGTACCGTGAAGGGGCCTTCTCTTTCATTCAGAAATGGCTGCTCCTCCTTCCATGACTCGGACTGGGGGGGCACGCAGGATTCGCCTTTTTTTGGTCGTACAAGTGTGCAGATTTCTTTTCGAGATCGACGCTGAACCCATCGCCTAATGCCTCGGATCCAACCCAACCGATAGCCCAGATGTCCCCGTCTTTCTTAAGAAAAGGGCTGTGCAGTGCCCCCGCGGCAGCCGCAGCAACAATCATGAACTCTGACCCTATCTTGACGCGTCTAATCGCGGCACCTCAGCTCAACCACCTGTTTATGGATATCCTTGAGGTTTTTGTTTGCCTCAATCGTAAGCCCCACTTTGGTCCACGCGATTTTCAAGTACACATAGGCAATCAGACAGACAGCGAACGGCTTGAACCCAAAATCGGCCAAGAACAGGATGTCGGAATGATCAACGAAAAGGCTCATGAAGCCGACAACCAGACAGACGATTGTTGCAAATCCAAAAAGACGAAAGCCCACGAACAACTGAAACGCAACACGACTGGCATTCACCTCCATCGGCAACTCGAAAACGCTCTTGGCTTTTTGCTCACGCCGTTGGCGATCCCGCGTCAGTCGGTCCACCGTCACAAGCTTTTTCGCCTCAGGCTCGTCGTCTGGCCCCGGTTGCTGTTGATCGCTCATGCTTCAAAATCTCGGTTCCGGTACCCACAAGACGCGAAATCACAATGCCGCCAAAATAATAGAGTACCACATCCGCCACCGTAGGACGCTTGATGCAGTAGCCATACTCGCTACAACGGGTTCGCCTGTGCATTTGGAGATAAGACACGTAGTCTGCACAAAGAAACAGGCAAACACTCCACATCCCACGATCATGCCTTTGCCACCCACGATTAAAGTGGCGTTTGATGTTTGCACTCGCCCGATATGGTGTGCTGCGATTTTCAAGTGGAATCCTGGAATTGAAGTGGTCTGATATTGATTTGGAAGAGCAGGAAATGCTGGTGCGATCAGAAAAAACAGCACACCACGTTGGGCAGGGCAGTCGGCGACTACCGGTGTTTAACGAGCTGCTGCAGTTCATTGAGGCTGCCCGTGAAGTGTCTGTGAGCAAGGGCGAATACCTGATTCATTGCTACCGTGACGCTGAATCCAATCTGCGGACCCAGTTGCACCGGATCATCAAACGCGCCCATTTGGATTCATGGCCAGAAGCATTTCAGAATCTCTGGGCACCCCGAGCGACTGACTTGGTGCTGCATCATCTGATGCATGTCGTCAGCGAATGGATGGGGCACGGCATCGAGACGATGAAGAAGTTTTATCTGCAAGTGACCGATGAACACCGCGAAGCTGCTTTGCAGGTGAAGCCACAATTGCCGCCAGCTGCGAGCAAGGATTCTGGCTCCCAGCTGTCGGGGGAGGCGAAGCCAAACCCGAAGCCGTTAATGCCAGACACGCCAAGACATGCCGCGCAACAAAAAAGCCAAACACCGATAATTACGGCATTTGGCTCGGAGTGTCTGGGCCTGTCTGACCCTTTAATAGCGGCAGAGGGACTCGAACAAGTGCGACAAACCAATGGAAAACGCAAGAAAATAGAGTCATTCGAAGCGAAACCCGAAGCACCTTCTGAAGCATCAGTGATCGATCCCGAAAATCTGGCTGAGATATTCGCTGATCAGCTTGGGCGATACGACACACTCGAATTGATCAAACACCTAGTGTCTCGCGTGCAAGACGCCAAAGGCAACATGATTTGAAGTGAGCATAGCTAGGACAAGCGTTCAATGATCTACTGCTCAACCAACGTCTTTCAGACGCTTTCCATGTGCAGGATGTGGTTAGTGGAAGAAAATACTCGTGCGAGTGTCGTCCGCGTTGACCGTCAGTGCTTTCCAGTCTGAACTACCAACATCGTGTGGTGAGATTCTTTTCAACAGATCATAGGGTCTGTAAATCAAATAATCGAAATCACTCTCTTTGTTTTCGCGTTCTTCAACTATTTCGGGCAGGATATCATGTAACGCTGGGGCTAATTTTTTAAGCCTACCTGCTGGCGAACCTTGCCTCAGTGATTCTTCAAGATCAGTTTCGTAAGCACTGTGTTTGTACCGGTCCGTCGTCTTTTTCGTGTTCAGAGCCTCCTGTTGGAGTTCCTCGGTGAATGCCTGGATTTTCTGGACTGCCTCCGAGGCTTTGAGCGATTTTTTGCGGGCGATGAGCTTCTCGCATTCCGTTCCAAAATAGCCTTTGGATCGCTCATCCATCGCAACCAGAATCGGATCATAGCCATTCCGGAAAAAATCCAATGCTTTTCCATTCAGAATTTGGTCACCGGTATTTTCTTCCTTCCATGTGTTTTCGTGCAGTTGGAGATTCGCCGCGCCTGATCTGACACAATCCAATTCTTTGAGTTGGCTGCAACAATTGACTACCCCAAAATCCATATCGGGCGATCGTGAAAGGGACAATAATGCATGGTATTCCACAATGGACCACCATCGGGGATCTGCATTCTCTAGTTGCGATACTTGTTCTAGCCATTCGTTTAATGCCTTGGTGACATTTTCATGATCTGGCCAGCGTGGTGCGCCCTGTTCCTCAAGTTCGCGTCGCATGAGTTCTCGCTCTTTTTCGTTTTCTTGCAAAAGATAAAGACCGTGCTGGTATTGCTTGCTTGGTTTGTACTTTGGTTGACGCAGGATGTTGTCCCATTGAATCATCGAGGGGCGACATTTTTCAAGGCTTGAGACGTTAGAGAGTTCTTCAGGTGTGTCTGCGTTAACAGCAAAGACGGTTGCTGTGTCACCATCGAAATCTGCTGCCAGAGGACTAAGCAGACTTGCGGGCAGTTGGATCGTATTTGTATGTCGCTGTGTGCATTTTGCTTTGAGTGGCAGCACTCCATAGCGGTGAAGCACAGGGTCACGTTTCAACCAGACGTCGCTTTTTTGTGGATCGTTATCCGCTTCTGAAACGAACCATTTCTTGTGTGCAGTAGGTAAGGTGACTTCATTGAGGTTCAAAAGAGAGTCGGCACCTGTATCCAACAGGTCTGGTTCTAATGGTAGACCTCTTGGGGTGATCACTGCCTGCCCCGAGGCGAAAACTTCTTTTGAAATGACCTTTTTCTTCCAAAAATAATTCTTCGTATTCTGCCTTCCAGGGATTCGGCCCAGCAAGTGCTGGGCTACTTCCTCCATTAATTCCTTAAGTGTTTTACATATATTTTTTTCGATACCATGAACGATTGCATTGGCGTAATTCCTCAGATTTTCTGGGATTTTGTTCTTGAAGTCAGCGTCTTCTCGCCAATCGCACAACGTTCGTGCATCTTCCATTGAAATTATGGGTAACCAGTGGATATTCTCCCAAGGAATCAGATCCAACTTTTTCATGGCAAGCGGTGCACGCAGTTTGCAGAAGTACTTTTCTCCTTTCTTTAGTCGCAGTAACTGATGGTCCATCGCATTTTCTCCTTTAGTGCCTTCTTTGAGTTGGCACTCATGCACTTTGTCAGTGACTTCGTCGAGGTCGAGGCGGACTCGCT
>JAPOKD010000649.1 GCA_029977825.1 Planctomycetota bacterium
CAGTCGTGGTGGCATACATGCCCGTCATGAAGGCCGATCGACTCGGAGCACACACGGGGGACGTCGAATACACATTGGTGTAGCGGACTCCCTGCTCAGCGAGGCGGTCGACGTTCGGCGTTTTTACATTTTCCGCCCCATAGCACCCAAAATCGAGGTCGAAGTTCTCACCAACGATCCAAACGATGTTGGGTTTCCGTGACCTTCCCTCTTTTTGTCCGTACACGTTCGGTGATGCTGTCAGTCCAGCAAAGAGTGTCACACCACAAAACAACGCTCTGAAAAACATATTCTCAATCCCAGCAATAAAATGAACAGGTGCAGACGAGATCATCGAGAAGCATCAGCGAGCGGCCAGTAGCAACAAGGATTCATCCTGTTCACCTGTACCAGCCCTCGCCTGCCGCATCAGTCTAGCATGCCTGACGCCCTCTGGGCTTGCCAACTGCAACTCCCGCGCATCTCCCGGATCGACCGTTCTCATCGAGTCAAAAAAACACCAAACGATCACGTCGATTGTGGAATCATCACACCGTAAAGCTCAATCGTGTATCCCTCTACATCATAGATCGGCTGACCTTTCAGTAGCACATCGCGGCACTCACCATCATCGAGCACTTGACGTACTGTAAGCTCATAGGCGAGACCCGATGCGAGAGCAGCATCGATTGTATCTCGCAGCATTTCTCGATCTTCTTCATGGATCATGGAATAAAACTCCTCAGAGGAAGGCGGCCCCAAATTCGGGTCGCGGCCACTGAGTCGATATGCTTCATCACTCCAAACCAGTTCCTCAGTTCTCGTATCAAAGGACCATGTGGCCAATCCAGCCAAACGCTGCAGATCACTGAGCCGTTGCCTGCTCATCATCAACTCGTTTTCTGCCTTCTTTCGAATCGATATATCACGGATGGTAGATACGACCATCGCTTCACCTTGCATGTCGACGATGCAACCGCTGATCAAAACATCAATTGCATGTCCATCACGATGCAGAAACCTTGACTCGAGGTTATTGAGTGCGCCTGTATTCTGAAGCGTCTCAGTCAAACGTTCACGATCTTCCTCAGAATCCCAGATATTCAGCTCAAAAATCGATTTATTTTCGAGATCCTGATTACTGTATCCAAACAGTTCCCTGAATGCATCGTTCGCTTCCACAACGCATCCCCCCTCCATCCGAATCAACAACCCAGCCTCGGGAGCTTGAGTGAACAAGACCGAGTACCGACTGTTTCTTTGATCGTTTGTTGCTCGGGCAGCTTTCAAAGCTGCCACCTCCATCGCCTGTTGTGAATCCAGTCGTTCTGCAGACGCATAAATGGAAAGCGCAAGTTCGTAATCTCCTCTACGGGTGGCTGCCTCTGCAAATCTTTCTTGCAACTCCGCCCTTGTTTCCCTCGCAGCGGCATTCTCGGGCCAAATATCCAGTGCCTCCATCAACAAAGCATCAGCCACACGAAAATCCTCGTACTGATGATCATCTTTGGCATTCAACAGCCTGACATGAGCACGTTTTACCAGCCTGACACTCTGATCGTGCTTCTGCTGATCGTTGAGGGCAGCGATAAAAGCATCCACTGATGGATACCGATCTTCGATTCTGTCTGCCATCGCAACCCGAGCAATGTCCATTAACTCCCCGGTCACATCCGTATCACGAATCGCATTTCGCGCAGCAGCTTGCAAACAGGCAAGTAAGCTCTTGCCATCGTGCGGTGGGTAGCCTGTCAGAATTTCGAACAGAATCGCCCCCAACAGGTAAACATCGGTCTCAAACTTTGCTGCATTATGCGACCCGTCAGCAAGTTCGGGCGCCATGTAAGCGGGAGTCCCCCCAATGGTCTGCTTGACTCCATGACGCAGATCATTGCCTTCGATTCTCAACGCCAATCCCCAATCAGCGACAAGAACTTCACCAAATTGCCCCAACATGACATTTTCAGGCTTGATGTCCCTGTGCACTAATCCACGTGAGTGCGCGTATCGGATGGCGTCAGCCACACGCAGCAGAACTTTGACATTCTCATCAACAGAATTTGCTGCAATCTGCTGGTCCCAACTTGCGCCCTCGATACGCTTCATGGAATAGAACAGAAACCCGTCGGAGTCGACGCACACCTCGTGCAACGCGATAACATTGGGATGATCCAGACCACCAATGACGCGTGCTTCGGTCAGGAAGCGTTCTCGTGAGACCTCGTGACGAGCCAACTCATCCCGCAACACCTTGATAGCTACTTCACGATCGAGCGCTCGCTGATGTGCTTGATAAACGACACCCGTTCCACCGCTCCCAAGCTTTCCGACAATTCGATAATCAACTTCTTCGGCACGCATCTCGGTCAACTGTGACAACAGACGCACGGGCACAAATCCTTTGTCAACCTGACTGGTGGACGGCTCTGCAGGCTCGCTCACCAGTTCCATTGTTTCGGTGACAGCATAATCTTCCCACGACTGCGGCCAACTGGGATGGGTAAATCCCGTTCCTGCCAACGAACAGATCGTGACAGTTTTTTCATCTGCGGGCATGCGTTGAAGCCTTTCTTTGACCTCAGTATCCGCGAGCACTGAACTCAACAGGCCTTCGTCATCATCCTGTGACAACGCATCGGTGTGTCTTTCCAACTTGACTTCCTTGGGTGATAAGCGTGGTCGATTATAACACGCATCATTTCTGCAGAAAGAGAAGCGACAATCCCTACAGCGACCGTCCTCACAAAGCTGCCCTAACATCTTCCCCAAAGTGAAACAGAGCATCCTGGACAGTTGGTTCCCGTCGTCAAGAAACTCACCGACAAGCCCACCTCACCTAACGAAGATTTGACATCGGAATTCACGTTGCAAACACCATCGAGTGGTCCAACAGAATCCCCTGAAAACGAGTACCTTAACCGCGTATCTGCTCCAGATGTCTTTTCAGAAACGTCCGCAATTTCCTGCTACGAACGTGGGTGAGCGAATTCAACTCCAAGGTGATGGTCGTAGCTTCGTTCTCTTTACGCTCGACCGGGCCCTGCATATCAAGCTTTGAAAAACCGGATTCATCAAACGCAGATTCCGGACCTGCAAGGGTGATCTTCAGACAACTGATCTCTTTTGTCTTCACTTCAGCCCAAACGTGATCAGCACCTTCGGGCTTGACTTCGAAACCATCCGCGGCTGAGAAAACGAGCGAACCTGGACCTGCGATGGTCTCAAGAAGCTTTACCGTGCGTTCCGCCACCTCGAGAGGCCACTCTGGCGACTCACCTTCAGCAAACCCCTTATCCAACGAGTGCCATTTTTTGCCGAGTGCCTTCCAGGGCTCAAGCACCACAGCCGCAGCCTCATCAACAGCTGCTTGCGTTTCTGGACAATCTTGCTCCGCAATGACCGTGGCAGCTGTGCCTCGCTTCCGCGTGCTTGCCTGTTTATCAGAGCCGGGCTTTTGATCTTCGGGCGGATCAACTCGCGCAATCGAAGGCCGCCGTCTTGCCCCCTGCTCTCCGCTTTGTGTTTGACCCCGCTTTGCCGCATGTTGCTGTGATTTGGATGCTGGGGCTTTCAAGCTCTCTTTTGCCCCGGCACCAGATTGGAAAACTGCTTTCTGCTTCCCCTGCGGCTCGGATCGGTGCGTTGCTTCAGTACCACCCGGCTGTTGGCGGTTCGCAAGCACTTCTGCAAGGAATGGGGCAGTGACCGAAATAGGGTAGCTATTCTTTCCTTTCCTTCCTTTGCTGGCCGCCTGCGCGGCCAAATCTTCGGGTGTTCCGGTAAAGACAACTTGCCCACCGTTCACTCCCGCCCCCGGCCCCATATCCACAATCCAATCTGCGCACTTGATGACATCAAGGTTGTGTTCAATCACCACCACGCTATTGCCCATTTCGACAAGTCGTTGCATTACA
>JAPOKD010000095.1 GCA_029977825.1 Planctomycetota bacterium
ATTTCCAGAATCGGACCGACATTTTGAGCCATTCCCCCGTGCACCAGCACTAATGAGTCCTGTATTTTCTGTCTGGTCTCCCGGGAAATTTCACGTTCGGACATCACATGGTGCGTTGGCATCAACCGCCCACGGCTAATGCCAAACTCGGGATCATCGTCCTGTGATTTTGCACCCTCGATGAGTTTGATTCCGGGCCAGATACCGCCTGAATCCTGCCAGCCTCCACCGCTGCCCCCAATCCATTCACCAAGAATTGCACGTGCGGCCACAAGTCGCCGATCCCCCTCCTGCAATGTTCCCGTCAGGCTTGCTGTCTGCTTTGTGGCTCGCATCATCAGCGAGATTAATGAGCCGAGCAGATTGGTGGACACAGCCAGTCGAGAACCCTTTGGAATGTCGTTGATCTTGCTGACCACCTCGATTCCTTTGCCACTGCCCACGATGCGGCTCAGTAGACCCTTGAGTGAGTGTCCGCAACCTTCCAGTCCGGGAGGAACAACGCCGGAGGCAATGACAGCAGCTTTGAGGAGACCCAGGTAATCCTGAGCGAAGTCAAACATGCTGGCGATTGAATCCACTTCCACTGTGGCGCCCAGATCCACACTGGTCAGACGTATGACTGGGCGATCAATCACTCGGAGGTATGTTTCGATGGGTGGTTTTGTGGATGTGTCACGGCCTCGTACCCCGAGGTCTACTGATGCATTGAGAACGCGTGCACCTTCCGGGAAATCCATACCAAGAAAGAAAATGTCGCTCCAGGCGCTGTGCGAAAAATCCATGCGTACAGCAGTGACCTCACGCAGAATCGGCATCGCGCCAGTGGCGGGATCTGGTTTCAGTAATTCCGGTCGAATTCGCAGTGGCTGCTCAGCAGGGTGTCCCAAACGGAACATCCATTGGTTGCCTTTGACCGTTCGGACACTGCGCCGAACCTGATCAGCTAATGTCTGGAATGCGAGCTGGTGGTACGCTTGTGCTAATGAACTTGCGATGCCATCACAGGGACCCTGGTCGTGTTGCGTGAGCAGAAATGAATCAATCGCTTCAACAAAACGCCGCGACAGTAAGTGCTCGTATCCCGTGTAAGGGATGTACCCGGACTGTGTCGCCTTGAGTTGTTTCGGTAGATGGTAGCGATAGATCGCCGACAAGAAAAAAAGAGCACGAACGCGATGGTACAGGTTGTCTTCCTGCCGCCGGAAATGATCCAGCTGCTGGCAATGCTCAAGAAGCGTTTCGAGGTTGGCACCGGAGCATACCGAATCAAGTGAGCGATTTCGAACTTTGTTCTGGTCCGAAACAATGATATCGATCAGAGAACTCATGAGGGCTCACCGGCACCCGTTCGGTTTGCTAACAAATCAATCAATTCCACGAGAATTTCATCCCTGTCTTGACCGCTGAGTCCGATTGCAAGTTGGGCCTTGAGCAAACCGTAGCGAACTCCCAGGTTATGTCGCGTTCCATCCAAACGATATGCCAGATATTTACCGCGGTTGACAAGCATCGCGACTGCGTCAGAGAGTGTCGGCTGTAATACCGTCTGTGACGCCAATATTTGACCGATCAAACCCATGATGTCACCAGTGAAGACATGCATGCCAAAGAATCCAAGGTAATGCCCAGCCCGCAAGCCGGGAGTCACCAACTCCTGCTCTGCGAAGGTGGGAGTTGGTTTCTCAACGACTCGATCAATTTGATAAAGACCATCAGTTCTTGGCGTTGGTGAACCACTGACAATGCCAAAATAGGGGAGGTTGTTTTCTCGAGTTGACTGAACAGCCGATACGGAACACTCATGTTCATTGGCCATTTGCACTAGCTGTTTGGCACATGGAACACCTGTGTTGCTCAGGTACAGGTGGTCTCCCACAAGGTGCAGAAATGGTTGCCCATCGACAAACGATTTCGCGCGGTAAACGGCATCTGCATATCCGAGAGGCTCGGGTTGCTCGATGAAGTGCAAATTGGCAACTTGTGTCCCTGCGGCTGCTTGATAGGATTCGGTGTCACCGGGTTGAATGATCACGCAAACTTCATCGATGCCCGCAGCAACCGTCTCTTCGATAATCAGCTGCAAAGCTGTTTTTTCCTGTCCATCCCTATCCACCAGTTGCTGTAGGGGGAGACGATTCTGATTGGGAGCTGCAGCGGTGATGACCGCTCTTCGTATCGGCATTGAGACGTGGCAACTTTGTTTGGCGGTGGATTGATTCGGAGCCTTGAAGCGTCATCCATGCTAATCGTAGGGCCCGCGTGCAACAACAGAAACCAACTGGCATTTTTTCTTTCGGAAGCGGAGATCGGTGGCTTGGTTCTCGTCATGCGCTGAATATCGACCGTTCAATCGATTTTTGGAGTTCAAGAGAGCCTCAATGCCATTG
Source organism: Planctomycetota bacterium (assembly GCA_029977825.1). Taxonomy (GTDB): domain Bacteria; phylum Planctomycetota; class Planctomycetia; order Pirellulales; family Pirellulaceae; genus Rubripirellula. Next base: position 2,391 of record JAPOKD010000095.1, read on the forward strand.
GCGTCCCAGCACCAGGAAGGTGGGATTCAATGCATCGAAGCGGACGCGATCCAGTTGATATTGGCCTCGGGCAATATTGATCATACGAACATCACTCCGTAGGCCTGCCTCGTCAATCTTGCTTTGCACAGCAACCAGATTATCAGGGCTCGAGACATTGACGACGATGCTTCCCCCCGGCACCAGCCGGAATAAGGCAGCCTGAACAAGATCCGGGACCATGCGTCCACTGCCACCAATGAAAATCGCGTCGGGATCGGGTAACTCCTCGAATGCTTCTGGCGCCTGGCCATGGATTGGAACAAGACCTGGTACATCGAACATTCTGGCGTTTTCCACCATCAGCCCGAAATCCTCAGCATCCATCTCAATGGCAAAAACCTTTCCTTGGGAAGCAAGCGCAGCCGCTTCGATGGCCAGCGAACCACTGCCTGCCCCAACGTCCCAGACAATGCTCTTTTCAGTTAAAGAGAGTTCAGACAATGCAATGCATCGCACTTCGGATGGTGTCAGTAAGCCTCGTTTGGGACGCGACTGAAGGAAGAGGTCGTCAGGGTTTCCGAATAGACGTTTTCGTTGGCTACCGCTGGGTGAATCTGCAGCGCCTTGCCGCCTGACAAGAACCATCACGTTCATTTCGGAAAATGACTGCTCACGAATCGAATGCAAGTCACCCTGGGTCACCACTTCGTCGGGTGTACCGAGGTTCTCGCAGACATAAACCGTGAAATAGTCAATTCTTCGGTCCAACAGGGCTTCTGCAACAACAGCCGGCGAAATTACATCGGTAGTAAAAAGACCAACTCGCTCTGCCGTGCGAATGTTATCGACGACTCTGTCCAATGATTGAGTGGCCAGATTGGTCAGGTATGCGTCATCCCAACTTTCTTTCACACGGGCAAATGCCAGTTGCATACTGCTAACGTGTGGCACAACTTCGAAACGTTCTTTGCCGAAGGAATCGGTGAGGTACCGAGCTATTCCATAAAACAGCGGATCACCACCAGCGAGCATCACAGTGGTCTGCTTGGGGAGTTTGACAATCGTTTCTTTCAAGGATTCCAGACCACCCCCAATCTCGATCCGTTTGGCATTTGTTTCAGGAATTTTTCGTAGTAATGGCGATGTTCCAAGTAAAACTTCTGCTTGTTCGATCAATTGCCTTGCATGTCCAGTGAGACCTTGGAAGCCGTCATCTCCAATACCGACGATGTGTATGCGTGATGTCAACGGAAATAGTCCTTCTTAATGGGTTGCCAAAGTATGCTTTGGCATCACAGTACGACGCTTGTCAGGCGTACGTCAGTTTGTATCCAAGTGATCTGTAAAACAAGGCAGCGGGTTCGGGGAGATTCCGCTAATCTAGAGTTTTCTCAATTCCCGAAGGATTTCTTCAACGGTGCTCCTTCCAGCAGACGAGCTGCTGACTTTTTTCCATGCAATCCTGCCATTCTGGTCAATGACAAATGTCGCCGGATAGGCGGTTTGGTTGCGCGCTTGCCAACGAATTCCCCAATCGTCCACCATTTGCATGTCGTCATCCCGAACGAGCCGGATGGGATCGGGCAACTTTCTTGACCCAAGAAAACGTTTCGAATTCTTCTCGAGCTGCTCTGCCTCGCCGGGATAAACCAAAACGACACATTTGGTTTCCGAGGACAATGCCCTGGCCCGATTGACTACTGCATTGAATTGGCTCTTGCACGTTGGGCACTGGAAGCCTGGGTATCCTCGCAGCACAATCACCACGACAGGACCGTCACGATACTCGTCACGAAGGTTAAGAAACTTGTTTTGTCCTACCAGTGGTAGCTCAAAGTCGGGCGCTCGCTGTCCAATGTCAGGCTGGTTTTGTGAGACTCCTTGTGCTCGCAACAGATTCGCAGCTGGCAGCAACGTGAGTAGCAGCTGGCAGCAGCCCAAGCTCATTGCCAGCCTTGCCCAGTGTGACCCGATTTGGTGTCGTTTTTCGGAAACTTGTTTCGGTGCAGTCATGATCAAGATCCATTTGATTTTGCGACCAATCATTCATCAGGAAACGTCAAGGCGCCTGTGAGTTTCATGCGGTCAATGAAGTGTCATTGATTACGCTTTTCACGTTGCCGGCGACTATATCGTTCCAGCAATTTTCGTTCAGATGAGGTAAGGCTTTCTTCACCATGTTCGTGTATCTTCGCCAATAAACGGTCGGCGTCATTCGCTTCCTTACGAAGTTTTTTATCTGGATCATGGAGCTTTAATTTCATGCGGCGCGAGCGTTGCCGCATCTTTCCGCGGATATCTGGCGCTGATGCGAAACTCAGCCAACGGAAATTCCAGTGACCGTAGTAATAAGCCAATGCAAATCCGGCTCCTGCCAAGTGGACGGTGAATGCTGTTGACGTTTCACCACCGGAAAGAGCATAGAGTGAACCCACCAGGTCCATACCAACGCAAAGAGCTGCCAGAACCCACGCCTTCATCCTGACAATTCCCCATAAAAATAATTCCTGTTGTGGGAAATAGCAGGCAAACATGACAACGAGGGCAAGCACGCCACCACTCGCTCCAATGGTGGGGGTGGCTAACTGGGCGGCGTCACTGGCGTCCGCCCCTCCCGGCATCGAGTTCATTACCAGACCAGTGATGGCACCAATAAAACCTCCGACGATGATTGAGATCAGATAGAAACGCAGGAACTCAGTACCACCCATGCGACTTTCGACCACTCGACCGAACACATAAAGCATGAACATGTTGAACACGATGTGCCAGATTGAATTTAAATCATGGAAAAAACCATAGGTCAGGAATTGCCACCACATCCATGGTTCGAAGAGTGTCGTTGGGACGAACCCAAAGAATCGGAGGATGTCGAATGACTTACCACCGTTCGAACCATTGTCGAAGAACAGCATGCTGATCAGAAAGATAGCGACATTGATGATGATCAAAGTCACTGTCATGCTGCGCGGTTTTTGGACGCGATCCCAAGACGTTTGGTAGGGATGTTGATCGTCACGTCCGTAATCTCGGTCATAAAGACCCATGAGCGATATAGTCCTTGGGAGCAAGTTGGGCTGGTCGCAGGTGATTTAGTTACCAGATGGTGAATGATGTTCGTGCGACAATCGTAGAATTTGTTTGGATGAAACTCTTAGGCCGTTGTCGGCTGCTTTGTATCGCCACTTGACTGTTGTTTCAGGTATTCAACTGCACGTCGCAGTTGTGGATCCAATTCGAGGCCGGTTTTCTGTTCAGACTTTGTGCTGGCTGCGTCCGGGGAGTCGACGGGGCGATTGGGTTTGGGCTGCTGAGGCTGTTCCGTTACATCAGCTGTCGGCTTTTCGTTGGTGGCGGTCGTGTCAGAGGCTGTGGATTCTTCGGTAGATGGCTTTTGCGCTGATGTGCTCTTGTGTTCTTCGTTGCTGTCATTGGCAAGTGACGGGTATGAAGCTTCCCGCCAACGCTTTGCCAATTCAACAATGGTTTCCTCATCCAGTTTTACCTCCATCCCAGCATCGGGCCGAACACCCCATTCATCATCTTCGGTCGCTTCTTTTCCACGATGAATGTTTTTTCCGTTGGGCCGATAGTATCTTGCCACGGTCAGTCTTAAAGCGCTGCGACCGTATTGCAGAGGTAAGATATTCTGGACCGTTCCTTTTCCATAGCTGCGTGTGCCCACAATGTTGGCCCGTTTGTTGTCTTGCAGGCAGGCAGCAACAATTTCACTGGCGCTTGCGGAATCCGTATCAATCAGAATGGCAAGTGGTTTGCTGGTGTCAACTAACGTGCCTGCGGTGGCATCAAAGCGATCTTCGACTTCCCCGCCACGGATTCGAGTCGACACAATTTTTCCACTATTGATAAACATGTCACTGACCTCGGCGGCAGCGTGGAGCAGACCACCACCATTGCCTCGGAGGTCGAGCACAAGACCACTGAAGTCATTGTCGAGTGATTTAAGGACTTCTTCCAATTCGCGAACTGTTTTTTCACCGAATCGTGTAAGTCGCACGTAGGCAATCGAGGGATCATCAAGCAGGCGGTAAACCCAACGATTGTCTTTGTCCCTGTAGTCACCGATCACGGACTCTATTTCGATCCGCCCCCGCTGAACCCTGATGGAGACCTTCTCGTCTCCGCGTTCGATAGCCAAGTCGACTTCGGTGCCAATAGGCCCCTTCAGTTTATTGCTGACTTCACGTAATTCCTCTTTTGATACATCCTGGCCATTAACAGCGACAATCAGGTCGCCTGGCAAAATACCTGCTTTCAATGCGGGCGATCCCACCAGTGGAGTAATTACACGCACTGGCGATTCCGGTTCCGGTTGTTCAACAAAGATGCCGATTCCTGCAAATTCCTGATTCAGTGTGTCTTGAAAAGACTCGTAGTCCTGCTGAGGAATGTACTCACTGTGTTGGTCCAAGGTGGCTGTCATCCCATCCATGGCCGAGATCAAGAGCTGTTCTTTGTCTACCGGGTCAACGTAGTAGGCGTCGATAAGGTCCAACGCATTGCCCACGATCATGGCCGTCTTCGCTCGCTGATGTGCGAAGTAGCACAGAACACTGACAAAGGCAGTGATAATGATGATGTTAAGGTTGCGTGGTGGCATAATAGATTTGCAATTTTGATTGTTGGGCCACAATTCGTGTGCTCGTGACCCCTTACCCACATTGTACCGACTTGGCACGTTTATCCGAACGCCGGTCAAAAACCCGTAAAAAGTGAGGTCAGACCCCGTTCAAAAAAGGAACGGGGATCAAAATTGCATGCTGCTGGACCCACGTCAGTAAACCATCCCAACTTGTGTATTGGGATACGTAGACGAATAGCAGATAAACGCCAATGACTGGCGGCATCACAAGCCGAATCAGATTTCGTGAGATTTTTTTCCACAGGCCAACCGGTTCCGGCATTCTCCTTGCTCTGCGGAGGGCTAAACCCGTTGCCATGCGTGCCGGAAGAATGAAGGCCACAAAAATCAGACAGGGAGCCCACATGACTTCTCGTGGTGTCGCTTCGATCTTCAAGAGGTACAGAGGGATAGGCGTGATCACCAGGCAGATTACCATCGCTGCTAACCAAGACCACGGAGCTCGCCGGAAATCTCGACGAATGGTGCGCAATGCGAATAATGCTCGGAATCGATTTTCGGCGGCAAAGTGAGCTTGCAACATCGGTAGATAGAGCAAGCCCAGGCCCAGTAACAGTAAGGCTGCAAAACCTACTAGCCCAGCCAATCCTGTTTCGCCGTTTCGGAAGGCGGCAATGATGACAAACGACGGCGCAAGCCAGACCAAGGTCCCTGCAGCGCCGCGAAGTCCGAGCCAGAAATATTTTGGAGCTTGCAAATTGACTGTGAATTCCCAGAGCCGATCTGGAGCGGTTTGCCAGGTTCGCCAACGCCAACCTTCTTTTAAAAGAAGTTTCGGTTGCGGCCAAAGATAATTGGCAAGGCTTCCGCCACGATTCCATGCCCAAAGCAGGTAAGCCGTCATAAACACTGACGCCGCGAGTGCCAAAGTTCGCATTTGATTAGCCTGCTCTGATCCTTGATTGATCAAGTTGGCAACGGATTCAAAGTGTGCCAAGGATTGGGTAGGTAATGCAGCCACGAATATGGCGATTGCAGCTAAGCCAAGTTGTCCAGCTTGTCGAAAGTGTGGCAAAGAATCTTTCAGTTTCGAGCCATTGGCCAGCCGCCCCGAAACATTGAGCAGATAGCCAAACGCAATCAATTGCACAATGGGGATTGCTGTTAATACCGCGAGAATGACCGTTAGAGAAATCAGGCAGAAAGTTCCACGGATTAACCACACCACTCCGCCCACGACCAAACGGATTAGCCCCCGCTTTACAGGTTTCTCACCAACCGACTCATGCGGTTCTTTCGATGTGGTATTGATCGCCGCCGTCGCGGCAGCATCCATCGGTCGTGCTGGAAACGCATCGGTGGGGATCTGCGTAGCAACAAGGGTTGCAAGAATCGGCTCAGGGCACTGATCCGAAATTTGAGACTCGGAGTTACCATTATTTTTAGCGTCTGAGGATTCCGGTAACGCTTTGTCAACACAAGCGGAGAGCTCGGGAGCTTCTTCATTGGCTGCGGGGTAGGAACGCGGTACGGGATCGCGACGAGTCATGCGTGAATGTGTTACCGCGGAACGGAGTTCGAAGGGCTTTGATGACGATGAACCGATGCCCTGCAAGGCGTGCTAGCCACGAATGCAAGGCGTGCTAGCCGCAAATGGTTGTGAGCTCAACGCGGTACCGCTGCAATGCTAGCGTCTCAACTCGTGACAGCAGTGACGAAGTCACGAGTTTATTACACAATTTGGATGCTTTACAGTGTAAGTGAGGATTCGGGAAGATTTGCTGGATCTGGATTGTTGATTCGCCGAATAAACAAAAAGATAAGTCGTCGAGGGGGGATACTCGACTGGACTGCCGCAGGTTGTTTCCAAGCTGTGGTTACCGAGCAGAATTCATGCGCTGTATTCACCGTATCCCGTGTTTCTTGAGTGTTCTCGCCATTTCAGCGCTTTTGCTGGGCTGCGTAGGTCCACGGGTTCCAAGCGATCGTTACCTGCAGGATGACGTTCCTGCTGGGTTTCACGCGTCTGAAACTTGTGTAAACCAACCAAGTCAATGTGATTTGGATGAAGAGGAGCCTCCCAAGGAAATTCCTTGGCCGATGTTCCATCCAATCCCCACCAGGCCAGTGTTTGGCAGCAGTGGGTTTTGAGCGCGAAAAACACGCTTCTTTGATGCTCCCAAACACTTGATAAAAAAGTCGCGAGATTGTGACCTTTTTGCCGCAGGTGTTAAGCTTGGCAAACCTTGCGGAGTGGAGTTCCCAAGTGTGAAGGGATGTCGCCGAATGTTCCGATGCAAACAGCCATACCGGTGTTGCCGGTATGTGATCGACGGAGGAACGTAGTTTCCGTCGGACTTCAAGCATCCGAATGATTCGGGTACGGGAATATATGCCAGCGACCACTCAAGTTTCCCGCGCCGCGACCCACCTAGTTTTGCTTTCCGTACTTACGGTTGTTTGCATCTGGACGGTCCCGACCGCTGCTCAGTTACCCCACGGGGGAATCTCCGAGGCAAGAGTGACTCCTACGGTGAAGGCCATTCGTAGGGCCTCGCCAGCGGTGGTGAATATCCATGGACAGAAAACAGTCCGTTCGACTGCTGCCGGAATGGCCGGAGCAGAAGGTCCCGAGTCGTTCCGTCAGGTGAACGGAATGGGTACCGGAGTGATCATCGATCCACGAGGTTACGTGATCACGAACTACCACGTAGTCGAGGATGTCGAGAATATCAAGGTGACGCTGCACAACGGTGAGACCACAACTGCAGAGTTGATCGCATCTCGCGTGCGGAACGATCTGGCACTGATCAGAGTCAGAAGTGATCGCCCGCTACCGACAATCCCGCGTGGAACAAGCAGTGATCTGATGGCAGGTGAGAGCGTGATTGCGATTGGGAACGCTTTCGGATACGTCCACACCAGCACTCAGGGGATTATCAGTGCTCTGCATCGCGATGTGCCGGTAAATGAGACACAGGAGTATGTGGATCTGATACAGATCAGTGCTGGCATCAATCCGGGAAATTCTGGCGGCCCTCTCTTGAATATTGAGGGCGAGATGATTGGTGTCAACGTCGCTGTACGCGTAGGTGCTCAGCAGATCGCCTTCGCGATTCCAATCGATCAGGTCGTCGATATCGTGACTGAGATGATTGAGCAGCAGAATGACACAAGGCTGGCTACAGGCCTGCGAACCAGCGGCGGACCCCGCGAGGGTGATGGCGTGACCGTTTCCGATGTCTCCGCTAGCAGTCCTGCCGCACGGGAGGGATTGAAACCGGGTGACCGCGTGGTCCGCGTTGGTTCTCAGGAAGTGGACAACAAGCTCGACTTCGCCCTCGCATTGATGGGACTCAGTCCCGGTGAGGCGATGATGCTGGAAATTGAGCGAGAGGGTGAGCGTTTTGACTTGGCGCTGAAGACAGAGAGGAGAACCCCAGATTCTTACTCTGTGAAGGAACTCGCTTGGAGCATCATTGGGGTGCAGGCGAAGCCAGTTCCAGATTCCACCATGCGACGCTTGAATTCTCGAATGAGGACGCGATATCGCGGTGGCCTTTATGTGACAGCGGTCAAACCCGGATCAGCGGCCGAGAGGCAGGGGATCATTGCCGGAGATGTGCTGCTTGGCATCCACGGATGGCAGACTTCCAGCATGAAGGACCTGGCAGGAATCTTGAAGCATCCGGATATCAAAGAAGGACCCAAGGCCAAGTTCTATCTGGTTCGCCGTGAGCAAACCCTGTTCGGACATATGGAACTTGCAGCACATCCGAGTTTGGCAACCAAGCACCGCTAGGCTCTTCTGGGTTCCAGCTCTTAGAGTGGTGACTGATCGCAGACGTCCCGGGGCATGCTTGCGTACTGCAATTGCAGTGGCAGCCTGCCGACCCAGCCGGGACGCTTGTGGTCACCGCTGCAGGAGGAAAAAGGCGATCCCTTCGCAGTTGCATCACCGCACTTACCAGGTGCGAGCTTCCTCATATGCTGAGATTTTTTCTTCCAACTGAAGCGTTTCGGCGATGTCATCAAGTCCAAGCAGCAGGTTGTGCTTGCGGCTGGGATCAATTTCGAAGGCAAGTTTCAGACCATTGGTGTCTTCAACTGTCTGGTCCTGCAGGTTGACAGTCAACTCGTATGATGGTGTGGCTGCACGCTTGAATATTTCATCAATGTGTTTTTCGTCAAGAACGATTGGCAGAACTCCATTCTTGAAACAGTTATTAAAGAAGATGTCCGCGAAGGAGGGTGCGATAACAGCCCGGAATCCATAATCATCCAGCGCCCAAACCGCATGCTCACGACTGCTGCCGCTGCCAAAGTTTTTGCGTGCGATCAAGATCGAAGCACTGTCCAGGTGCGGCTGGTTCAATTCAAAATCGGGATTAGGTGTCGTGCCATCATCCTCGAATCGCCAGTCGTAAAACAGAAATTGGCCAAACCCAGTTCGTTCGATGCGTTTCAGGAACTGCTTGGGAATGATTTGATCGGTATCTACGTTAGCGCGGTCGAGCGTTGCAACAACACCGGTGTGAATGGTAAAGCTTTGCATGGATTCGATTTCGGTTGGTTGTGTTAGGGTTGGTTGGACGGTACAGCAAATGGCAAAGTCGCAAACGCAGGTCCAGTAAAGTGTGCGCCCGCCTCGTGATCAGTCCGTAGTTTTGTAATCCCACTGGCGAACATCGACGAAGTGCCCTTTGACAGCAGCAGCAGCGGCCATGGCGGGACTGACGAGGTGGGTTCGCCCACCTTTGCCTTGTCGACCTTCGAAGTTGCGATTACTGGTGCTTGCACAACGTTCACCCGGCGCTAATTTGTCGGGGTTCATTGCAAGGCACATGCTGCACCCTGCTTCACGCCAATCGAAGCCGGCTTCTTTGAAAATACGATCAAGTCCTTCCTGCTCAGCCTGTTTCTTTACTTGCCCGCTGCCCGGCACGACCATTGCATTGACATCACCCGAAACATGATGTCCCTTGAGGACGGTGGCTGCCGCTCTCAAGTCCTCGATTCTCGCGTTGGTACACGAACCGATAAAAACGCGTTGAATGGGGATATCTTGAATCGGAG
>JAPOKD010000201.1 GCA_029977825.1 Planctomycetota bacterium
AGCTGGATAGAGTATCTGCTCGATCAAGGAACTCTTGCCACTGCCGCTGGGTCCGGTGATCGCGGTCAGTACGCCCAGTGGCAACTCGAGATCGACCGACTGCAGATTATTTTCAGTGGCTCCAATCACCTTGATGAAATCAACCAGAGGTGTGCCTGCCCCGCTGAAGACAGGACGACGCGCCTGCGGAACCGCGATTTGTCGGGTTCCATCGATGTAGCCTGCGGTGACGGAATCTTCATTGGGACTTACATGCCGAGGCTCCCCTTGCGCGATGATTCGCCCACCATGGCGCCCAGCTCGCGGACCAAAGTCACATAAGTAATCACTGCTGTCGATCACTTCCCGGTCATGTTCCACCACCAACAGCGTATTTCCAAGGTCGCGTAGCCGATGCAAGGCACCGATCAATCGTTGATTGTCTCTGGGGTGCAACCCTATGGTGGGTTCGTCAAGCACATACAGAACGCCGCATAACCCGCTTCCGAGTTGGGCGGCAAGACGGATGCGTTGTGCTTCGCCCCCTGACAAAGTCGAGGCGCCACGATGCATCGTGAGATAGTTCAGGCCAACGTCGAGCAGAAAACCCACGCGAGCACGTATTTCCCGTACGAGCTCTCCCGCGATTTTGCGTTCACGACGATCAAATTTCCAACTCTTGGCTTCTTCATGCAATCGATCCAGCGGCATGTGCACCAGATCGGCAATCGTACGCCCTCGAAACCGAACAGCGGCAGCTTCATCGGTCAACCGCGAACCATCGCACACACTGCAGTCAATCTCTGCGGTGAACTGCTCCAGCCTGCCCCGCAAACCTGGAGTGAGCCGCGATGCTTCTTCCAATGCCGGGTAAAACCCTTTGAACTGGTAACGGAACAGGACATTCGTCGATTTGCTTTTCGCTTGCTTGTCAGCTTCGCGAACCTCAATCCACTGTGTCCCCGTGCCTCGAAATAAGATCCGCCTCTGAGACACAGTCAGTTCATCAAAGGGAGCATCAAGTGGGATTCCTGTATGTCGAGACAGTGCGTTGAGCATCCAACTGGAAACGCTCTGCTGCACCTCTGGCCACAACACCGCGGCGCCTTCAGCTAGAGTTTTTCCCGTCGATGTGACCAGTGCTGCGGGGTTGGTTCCGGTTTGAGTCCCCAATCCCTCGCACTGAGTGCACCAACCAATGGCGGTATTGAAGGAGAAGTGATGAGGCGTCAGTTCGGCGAACGATCTTCCACAGCACCCACAGACGAGATGCTGGCTGTGGGTTTCCGTTTTCCACAACGGCTCTTCCCGCTCATCATCAGCCACCGCAACCTGCAACACCCCGATCCCCAGCGACAAGGCCTGCTCGACACTATCCGTGATCCGGGTGCGGTCGTCAGGTTGGATCACAATCCGATCCACCACGACCTGTACCGACTGTCGTTTACGTGGGTTCAACGGCTTTGCATCATCAAGTGCGACCGTTTGGCCATCAATTCGAATGCGTTGATAACCGGTGCTACGAAGCGATTGCCATGTATCGCGCGATGCCTCGCCCGCCTGCACCTCGATCGGCGCCAACAGCAGGGCCCGCGTTCCCTCAGGCATCGCCATCACCTTTTCAACAATCTGATCCGGCGTCTGTGTCCCAACAGGTATCTGGCAATCGGGGCAGTACATGGTGCCCAACCTCGCCATGAGGATCCTCAGGTAATCGTAGACTTCCGTCACGGTCCCAACGGTACTTCGAGGTGAATGTCCGAGGTTTTTTTGTTCGAGAGCAACGGCGGGCGACAAACCCTCGATTTTTTCGACATGGGGTTTCTGCACCTGCCCCACAAACTGCCGCGCGTAGGAAGATAACGATTCAACATAACGCCGCTGTCCCTCGGCATAGATGGAATCCATTGCCAATGAGCTTTTCCCGCTGCCGCTGGGCCCGCAGAAAACGGTCATCGCATCACGAGGTACTCGAACATCAACCGACTTGAGGTTGTGTTCGCTGGCTGCATCAACCACGACATGGGTTCGGGCAGCCGGTGACTCCGTCACCAACGGTCGAATCGCTGTAGCTTTGCTACGCTTCTTGCGACGTTTGATTCCAAGTGACTTTGCCAAGGCGACACCCGTGTAGCTTTCAGTACACCGAGCGACATCCTCCGGTGTGCCTGCAACAACAATCTCTCCTCCGCCTTCGCCCCCCTCAGGCCCGAGATCAATGATCCAATCCGACGTTTTAATCACGTCGACATTGTGCTCGACAATAACGATCGTATTGCCACGATCGGCCAGACGCTGAATCACATTGAGCAGTAGCTCGATATCGGCGAAATGCAGACCAGTTGTCGGCTCATCAAGGACGTACAACGTTTTCCCTGTTTCACGTTTGCTGAGTTCGCGCGACAACTTGATTCTCTGAGCCTCCCCGCCGGACAAAGTTGGCGAAGGTTGTCCGAGCTTCAAATACTCGAGCCCCACGTCGACAAGTGTCTGCAGCTTCTCTGCAATTTTGGGGATATTCGCAAACAGTTTCAGAGCCTGCGAGATGTCCATCTGCAGCACATCTGCAATCGAGTGACCTTTGAATTGGACCGAAAGTGTCTCGCGATTGTACCGCTGCCCCTGGCATACCGGACACTTGACCCAGATATCAGCCAAAAAATCCATTTCAAGCTTATTCGCGCCATTCCCGTCACACGCCGCGCACCTGCCGCCGTCAACGTTGAAGCTGAATCGACTGGCTGTATAGCCGCGGGTCTTCGCCTCAGTCATACGCGCAAACAGATTACGTATCTCATCGAACACTTTGACATACGTGGCGGGATTACTCCTCGGTGTTCGGCCAATCGGTGACTGATCGATCGCGATGGTCTTGTCAAGAAATTCCAGACCCTCGACTGCATCATGCTGCCCGACTTCCGCATCAGCGCCGTTCAAGCGATTACGTAACAACGGCTCAAGAATCCCTCCCACGAACGAACTTTTTCCGCTTCCAGACACGCCGGTGACACTGGTGACCGTTCCCAAAGGGATAGAAATATCTATCCCTTTGAGATTATGAAACGCCGCCTTACGAATGGTCAGCATCGGGTTCTGATCAACATCGCGTCGGTGAGTTGTCGGCTCAATCGCTCTTTTGCCTGAGAGAAACTGGCCGGTCACGCTCTTTGGAACTGCACTCACTTGTTGCACATCACCAGCAGCAACGATTCTCCCCCCTTTGACCCCGGGTCCGGGACCAAAATCGACAATCAAGTCCGCGGCCCGCATCGTGTCCTCGTCATGCTCGACAACGATCAGTGTGTTGCCGCTGTCACGTAACCGTAGCAGTGTTTCGATCAAACGGTCATTATCACGGGGATGCAGCCCAATCGATGGCTCGTCCAGAATATAAAGGACACCAACCAAACCGCTCCCGATCTGTCCAGCAAGCCTGATCCGCTGTGATTCTCCGCCAGAGAGCGTTGGCGCGGTCCGCGACAACGTCAAGTAATCGAGGCCTACCCCCAACAGAAAACCGATTCGTTGTCTGATTTCTTTCAACGCCTCTGCCGCAATAACCGCGTCAGTGTCACCTAACTGAACGGTTTCAAAAAACGAGCTGAGTCTCTCCACTGGCAACTCGCAAAGTTCCGGCAGAGAGAGATTGGCTTTTCCGTCATACTCAGCCAGGAACCGACTGCTCGACGTCTGAATCGTCACGGCCGAAGCCTGCGGATTCAGTCTCTTCCCATGGCAGTCAGGACAATCCATCGTGTCCATGTATTTCTCAAACTGCCGTAGCTGCATCTTGTTCCGAGTATTGCGGTATCTGCCCAACAGCTCTGGTATCAAACCATCAAAGTCACCCGAATACTTCCGAGCCTTGCGACCACCTCGCCAAGTGAATTCAAGCGAGTCGTCGGTCCCCCATAACCATATCTGCTTTGCCTGTTCGGGCAGGTCCTGCCAGTTTCCTTCCAGCATGGTCCCTGACTTCAAGTCCAATGCTTCATCCATCGCATCGGCAACGCCGCGGTAAATGTGTCGCCGATACCGACCGAGATCACCCCATTTGCCAAGCAGTTTCACCGCACCTTTCCGGATGGACAGGGTTTCGTCAGGCACCAACAACTCTGGAACAAACGTGTAGAGCCGTCCCAAGCCATCGCATGCCTCACACATCCCCTGAGGGCTATTGAAACTGAACAACTGCGGACTGGGCGGTTTGAAACTGCGTCCACAACCACCACAGGCATACTGAGACGAGAATAGAATGTCCTGCTTGGATTCCCCGGCTTGGTCATGATTCTGTTCTGAGAGCGAAACAAGCAACGTTGCTTCTCCCATCCGCAAAGCCGCCTCTACGGCCTCGTTGATGCGTCCACGATCTCTGGAATCTGGATCAATCCGATCCACCACGACCTCGACATGATGCCGGTGCTGGCGATCAAGCAGTGGAGGACTGGACAACCGTACTGTCTCACCATCGACGCGAGCACGCAGATACCCCTGTTTTCGGAGATCCTCGAACAGGTCTCGAAACTCACCCTTCTGTCCGCGCACAACCGGGGCCATTAGCCACAAAGTAGCGTCTACAGGCAAAGCGAGTATCCGAGATGCGATCGCATCTCTCGCCTGTGCGGAGATCGCGGTTCCGCAGTCAGGACAATGACCGGTCCCAACTCGTGCAAACAAGACACGCAGGAAATCATAAATCTCAGTTATGGTGCCAACGGTACTCCGCGGGTTGTTCCCCGTGGATTTCTGGCTGATTGAAATTGATGGACTGAGCCCGCTGACGAGGTCAACATCAGGTTTTGGCATTTGCCCCATGAACTGACGGGCGTAATGGCTCAGGCTCTCGACATAACGACGCTGCCCCTCTGCATACAGCGTGTCAAACGCGAGTGAGGATTTGCCACTGCCCGACACCCCCGAAAAGCAAATCAATTGACCTCGCGGCAGCGTCACATTCACGTCGCGCAGGTTGTGTTCCCGGGCACCTTTGACCTTGATTTCCGTTGTCGCCATGCCCTTTGCCAGATTTCCCCTCGGAGTGTCGAAACGCCGCGGATTGCGAGCGGGTACCCTAACACGCTAGAGGCCCGGAAACCTGACAGATAGGGGTGATCAAATGGACGCTCACCCGAAACGCCAATTCTGCTCAAAAATCTGCATGAATTGCGTCAATTTGCAGCACTTCCCCCCATCCTGAAAAAGGATTTTTTTCGGCCTGACAAAACCTGCGCACGAGAAGTCATTTTCCAGCACCACTGGCCCCATCGACGAGAGACGATGGGAAATCGACAACTCGTTGGATGTGAATCCCGCTTGCGCCCCCAGAATTGTCTAACTCGGAACCGTGGTTCGACGCTCTCGTGGCCCAGAATCTCTCGGCAGCCAAGGCGCCCACAGCTCGCCCACCCTGGATACTTCGTCTCGTTCCCGAAAGCCGACGACTTAACAGGTCAAATGAAGAACCAGAACGCTGCCGGAAGCAGAAGGCGGGACGTGATTGCAGGGCAACAAGCCTCACCAAAAAAGCACACCCAGGATCGTGCACCAAGCATTACATTGGCAACACCATGCACGCTGCCAATGGCACCACATTGGGCCAGGCCAATGCCTGCAGCCTGCGGCGCGGTCTCCGTATCGCTCAGGCAGCCGCCTTCCGCGTGTGAACTGCATTGCACGATTCCTGTGCCAGCACTTCATCAGCGAGACCCTGATAATCAGCAGCGCCATTGCTGTGTGGTGCGTACTGGAAAATCGATTTGCCAAAACTCGGTGCCTCTGCCAAACGTATATTTCTTCGGATTCGCGTGTCGAAGAATTTGGCTTGCCGGAAGAACTCACGTCCACCTTTGCTTGCCTGGAAAAACTCCTCGATGTCAGTCGTGACTTCTGCGGCGAGTCGCGTGTTCGAGTCATACATGCAAAGCATGACTCCTGATAAACGCAAGCTTCCGTTCAAGCGACGCGAGACAACTTCGATCGTGCGCAGCAGTTTACTTAGGCCATGCAGTGCAAGAAAATGAGGTTGCAAGGGCAAGAAGACCTCGCTGACTGCAACCAATGCATTCACCGTCAGCACTCCCAGACTTGGAGGACAGTCAAGAATCAGATAATCGTATTCAGAATCTTCTTCTTCCTGCATCCGATCCCGCAGGATCATTTCACGCCCCACCTCTCCCGCTAACTCCAACTCTGCTGCGGCAAGATCGAGGTTTGATGGTACGACCGACAGGTTTTCGTTGATCACTCTCCGCGCCTGCTCCAGCGAAGCATTTCCGCACAGGACCTCGTACATGCTCGCGTCGCCATCCACGGCAGTAATGCCAAGATGAAGCGAAGCATGCGCTTGCGGGTCAAGATCGAGAAGACAGACCCGCTTGCCTGCCTCAGCAAGCGCTGCCGCAAGGTTGACGGAACTGGTCGTCTTCCCGACGCCACCTTTCTGATTGATCACCGCAATGGAACGCATGGTTCTTCCTTAATTTGACAATTGGCGACTGCAAGGCGACTCGAGGGCCACACAGCACAACGCATCATTCATTCAGGCCGCACGACTTTGGAGCTGCTGATATGCCAACAAAACTTCGTACAAGTCAGCGTCAATACGCACTGTGTCATCCGAAAAATCATTCAACCATGCCCGATCATTTTCAACAGCGTCCATCAACAATGGAACGATCTTCCCCAGCGGAACCGCAACCGTTTTTGGATCGGCTGCGCCAGCGATACGATCCAACTCGCGTTCGCGACGGTCAGTGCTATCGTGGCTCTGGAAAATTTTGAGGGCAGGCTTCGACATCTGTAACTTTCAGTGGTGGAACTCTTAGCAACGTTTGGGAGGAGGGAACCCGCTACTGCAATCCACCACCTTTACCGGTGGAGTCGGTCGGCAAACCAACCACGCAGAAACTGCTTCCACCTTGGGTATCGACTTTTCCGGTTAGGAGGATTGAACCGAATTGGCAGAAATTTCCGTTCTTTTCCTAAAGCCTCGGTGTTTCACAAATCGGGTACTGAAAGTGACGACAACTTACACGTCAATGTCATCAGAAAGATACGCGTCGAAGCATTGCAGACTCTTTTGAAACAAGGGAAACCGTGTTGGCTGCGATCAACACCAAACGCTGGTAAAGCTGCGTCAACATTCCTGCAGCCAGCACCTTGCCACAATGATGCTCATTGCTTGGCATGGCATGTGCATCGTTGATGAAGAGTTTTCCAGCCCTGAACGTACGGAGATGTTTCATGCAAAGGTTAGTCGCGGCGATGCTCTCGCTAATTACCACCCTGCTCTGGTTTCCCCAGCCACGGCTTCACGCTGCTCATGCAACTCCCCTGTTTCACGCCACGCGTGAATATCGGGATGCAACTCAATTTCTGGCCCAGGTTTTGACCTGCCGCACCCACCTGAATCCAGCACAAAGTTTTTTTCTCGACCGTCTGCTCCATTCCAGTAACCACTTGTACGTGGCCGCACAGGCTTTCCGAGGCAACGTTGCCGATCCGCTTGGAGTGGAATTTCGACAAACGTGGGCAGATATCCAAGTCTTGTTGCGCGACCTCCCGTGGCTCCTTGAAAGCTTCCCCTGCGACGTAAAACAATCAGTGACCGCTCAATGCAACCGATTTCTAGCAACATTCCAGACGCTCGCAGTGCAAATCGAACTGAGCAACCCGCATCAGGAACGTCGTCATCACGCCACCGGTGCTCTGAAGCGCAAAACAGAACTCCCCCCAATCTGCCAGCGCCACCCAAACACACACAGCGATGCAATTGGGAGGCCCGGGCGTTTGGAGCAAATGGAAGTGATTTTCATTTCACACCGGCCCCTTTCTCCGAGCCAATGGCAACTGCAGCACGCTGAACCTGGACAGAGAACCCGGGTACCCATTCGATGTGAAAACTCAAACATCGGTGCCAAACTTACGCGATTGGTCCATGTCGGATAACTCAAAGTCAGTTCATTGTCCCCCACGATTCATCGAACCACTCGTTTCGGAACGTTTCGAGACTGGCGTCTGACTTTGCGAGGCTGACGCCTGAATTTTCGAGGCCAATGCCGGGACCCCGCCTCGTTGCAGCGGTTCCACCAAAGCTGCGGCCTGCAAAATGGCGAATGCAGGCGTGCACGGTCTGCGCCTGCTCAGCGGCTCCGCCACCCCTCTACAGAGGCATCGTCGAAAATTTTCCCCGTTTCTCTGTTTGATTGGGGAGATCAACACCACTATGATCTTGGGCAATGGCACGGTGCTTTGATGGGCCGCTGCCGGCTAGTCCTAATCTGCACAACCGGAAGTTGTGTCAACTTTTCTCGACAAAAATCGGCGGTAAACAATGCGTTACCTGCGTTCTTTGGTCTGTGGCTATCGCGGCTACTCTGCGAGTTCAGTGCTATTTATTGGCACCATTGTTGTTCTGTTCAGTTCCTCGAGTTCGTGTTACGGCGGAACCTTTGAGGCGGAAAGCCGTGGTGATGTCCGAAGAATCCGCAGCGACCTGAGAGCTGCGCAGTTTCTTTC
>JAPOKD010000694.1 GCA_029977825.1 Planctomycetota bacterium
AAGAGAAGCCAGTACATGAAGAAAGCAGGACTGATCGGCGTGGGTCTTTTGGGATCGGCGCTTGCGTACCGATTTTCTCGTGATGGAATCGAGGTGAATGGCTTCGATCGCAATCAACATGCACTCGATGGTCTCTCTGGGACGACTGGTTTGGCTTGTGGCAGCGCAGCGGAAGTCCTGAGAAACTGTGACCAAGTTGTGTTGTCTCTCCCGGACAGTGATGTGGTCTCGAGTCTGATTCAACAGCATCTTGGTGACTTGAGGGAGGGGCAAATTGTCCTGGACACAACCACGGGAGATCCACACCAGGCTGTGTCGATCGGGCAATCACTCGCAGAGGTTGGGGTTCATTATCTTGAAGCAACAGTTGCCGGATCCAGCGAGCAAGTCAGAGCCGGAAACGTTGCGCTGTTCCTGGGAGGGGATACTGAGACTGTGACCCAGGCAGAGCCGTTGCTGAAATCGATTACACCGAGGAGGTTTCATCTTGGACCAGTTGGGAACGGATCACGCTTCAAGTTGGTCCACAATCTGGTGCTGGGGTTGCACCGGGCTGTACTCGCAGAAGGTTTGGTCTTTGCCGAAGACCTGGGATTCAGTTCCGAAGAGACATTGCGGATTCTGAGAGAGACTCCAGCAGTATCCGGCGTGATGGACACCAAGGGCAAACGCATGGTGGACCGGGATTATGAAGCTCAGGCAAGAGTTTCCCAGCACCTCAAGGATGTGCGTCTGATTTTATCTTCCGCTGCTCGGTTAGGTTCGAAAGTGCCCCTGAGCAAGATGCACGAATCTCTTCTTGAGCAGGCCGAGCAGTTGGGATTTGGCGAGGCTGATAATAGCGCGGTGATCGAGGCCTATCGCAACTCAACACTTCGGGATGATCGATGATCTTGTTTAAATACGTCCCATTGGTCATTGGCTCTGGATTGCACTGGATCGATGGTACGGTTGTCGTGATTTATCTGATCGGCATCACGGTGATGGGTGTTTGGATGGGCCGACGCATCTCCGGGATCGACGAATTTTTCATGCCTCGTAAATTTGGCAAGGGCATGATGATCATGCATGCCTTTGGTACAGGTACGGCCTCCGATCAGGCAGTGACCGTTTCTTCTGCAACGTTTCGGTCTGGTATCAGTGGTATTTGGTATCAGTGGCTATGGCTTTTTGTGACACCTTTTTATTGGTTGATAGCACCCATCTTTCGGCGGTTTCGCGCGATCACCACCGCTGACGTTTATGAACTTCGATATGACCGGAGTGTAGCAGTGCTGTTCGCGCTGGTTGGGATGGCCAATATGTGCGTAAAAATAGGCTTGATGCTGAAAGGTGCCGGGGCACTGGCTGATGCCGGAACTGGAGGCGTGATTGACTCCGATGTCGCAATCGTTGTTGTGACTTTGATGTTTATTTTTTATGGTGCGGCCGGTGGTTTGGGCGCGGCCATTGTGACAGATTACATTCAGGGTATCCTCACTGTCATTTTTTCTTTCATGCTACTACCCTTCATTTTCTGGGAAGTCGGTGGGATGACTGGGATCAAAGCCACCATGACTGATGATGCGATGCTGTCTCTGGTTGCTCCCGGCAAGATTTCGCTGTTCTTTGTTGTCATGATGTCCATGCAGGCACTCGCTGGTATCGTGGCCCAGCCGTTTATCATGGGTGTTTGTGCGGCAGGGAAAACAGAGTGGGAAGGTCGAGTGGGGATCGTCGGTGGTAATTTAATCAAACGCCTGTGTACAGCAGCTTGGTCTCTTACAGCGATTGCAGCCGTTGCATGGTACATCCAGCGAGGGAATGATCCTTCACAAATCGAGCCTGGTTTGTTGAAGACGACCGCGGACGGAATCTACGGTGAGGTTGCTCACACATTTTTACCGCGTCTGTTGCCAGGGCTGCTGGGATTGTTTTTGGCGGCGCTGCTTGCCGGAGTCATGAGCTCCTGTGACTCGTTCATGATAAGTAGTGCGGCATTGTTTACGGAGAACATCTACAGGCCGCTGCGGTCAGGAATGTCCGACAGGCATTATGTCTGGGTTGGACGCATCATGTCCGTACTGGTGGTAGCCGGTGGTGTTGCTTTCGCATTTTGGGTGCCGAACATTGTGAAAGCATTGGAGATCTGGTTCATGATTGCGCCAATGATGGGGCTCGTGTTCTGGATCGGTCTTTTCTGGCGGCGGATGACAGTTTTGGGTGCATGGGCGACAACCATGACTGGCTTCGCAGCATGGTGGGTTTCAACACAACCATGGTTCATCGGTGCATTGAGCGAATTACCAGCAGCACAAAGATTGCAACTGGTGTGGATTGAAGGTGGTAAAGAGAGTATTTACCTTCCATGGCAGATCCTCTTTTACGGCACGTTGGCGTCACTCACAGGTATCCTCGTCAGTCTGGTTACGAAGCCCATAGATCCGAAAAAGCTGAGTCTTTTTTACCAACTGAGCCGTACGCCTGTGCAGCCTGGCGAACAAATACTGCAGCCGTGCACACTGCCGGAATCAACGCCCAGAGTGGAACGCGCTATGTTGGTGACGGCAGGCGGTCTGGAGATACCCAAGCCATCTAGAACATCAGTTGTTGGCTTTACGATGGTCTGGTTATTGGTTGGCGCACTGGTCAGGACATTTGTATGGATTGTTTCCTGATATCTATGGCTTGGTATTACGCCAGGTGTCAGGAAGCAGTTTGCAGCATCGAAATGAACCGCTGACTTGAACGACAGCTAAAACCTCAATTCAAGCCACACCAGTGCAAAGAGTCTGAGAAAACCAACTAACATACAGATGAAGACCCTGACACCTTTCTGTACCGAGATTATTGACAACCATGGCGAGACTAAAAATGATGCGAACCAGATTCACTAGATTTCTATTCAGTCTGGCTGTCATTACTGGAGGAATTGTCGGCAAGAATTCTTGTGCCGAGGACAAGCCTAACGTTCTTTTCCTTATGTCGGACGACCTCAATACGGCGCTGAGCGGGTTTGGGCATCCTCAGTGCAAGACACCGGAACTGGACAAACTCGCCGGTCGAGGAGTGCGCTTTGAAAATATGCACTGTCAGTATCCGGTTTGTGGCGCGTCCCGTGCATCGCTGATGTCCGGGCTGTATCCCTACACCAACGGAACGATGGGTAATGTTGGAACACTTCGCGGGAGCATGCCCGATGTTGTCACGATGTCGCAGCTGTTTCGAAAAAATGGTTACCATGTTGGTCGAATCAGCAAGATTTACCATATGGGAATCCCCAATGAAATTATCGCGGGAACCGCTGAACGTGACGATCCACATTCGTGGGACGAGGTAGTCAATATCAAGGCTCCTGAACAGCATGCTCAGGGCGAAAAGACGAACTGGTCACCCAAAAACAATAGTTCACAGACCTTTACCGGCGTCGTGGCGGACGGCGATGATCTGATGCATGCCGATGGCATGGCCGCCAGCCACGCCATTGACTTTCTTCGACGTCATAAGAACAAGCCGTTTTTTCTTGCTTGTGGTTTTGTGCGGCCCCACGTGCCGTTGGTTGCGCCCAAAAAATACTTTGACCGCTATGACCGCGATGCCATGGTTGCTCCAGTGGTGCCAGAGACTGATCTTGAGGACGTGCCACAAATCATTCGCGATTACAAACGCAACAGTACCAGTTACGGAGTCACGCCCGAATTGCACAAAGGACTGCTTGAGGCCTACTATGCCAGCGTCTCCTTTATGGATGCACAAGTCGGGCGGGTGC
>JAPOKD010000901.1 GCA_029977825.1 Planctomycetota bacterium
CAGACCCATGCCAATCGATCCTGATTTTGCCGCAGCGCTCGAAAACCACTCCATGGAGATCGACGACACAATCGCCGAGCGACTGGAGAGTTATGCTCGCATCCTATGGAAATGGAACGAGCAACTGAATCTGACGCGTCACACAACGTGGGATCTTTTTGTGGGGCGTGACCTACGTGACTGCCTGCAACTGGCTCCGCTGTTGGAACCCGGCGAAGAAGTTTTAGATCTTGGCAGTGGCAACGGTATCCCCGGGATACCGCTTGCGATCCTGAGATCGGATATCGAGATTTCACTCGCCGAGTCAGTCTCGAAGCGTGCGAATGCGTTAGGCGCGATCATTGAAGAACTGCAACTTCCGGTACCTATCTACGGAGCTCGTGGAGAAGATTTGCTGGAGGACTTTCGCTTCTCAACCATTGTCTCACGGGCAGTGGGCAGCGTCGCCAAATTCTGTCGCTGGATGGAGCCTCATTGGGTGAATGTTGACCGCCTGTTGTTGATCAAAGGCCCCAAATGGGTTGAGGAGCGAAACGAAGCCAGACACGTGGGAGCATTGAGCAACCTGGAATTGAGGCGTGTCGCGGTCTATCCGCTGGGCGATGATGCTGAATCTGAGGGCGTCATCCTGCAGATTTCGCACGGCAAGCGGGACAATGCTTGAATGAGCTGCAGGCGAAAAAATGGACAATGAGGGTCGAATTCGCCGTGAAACATGAGTTTTCCGCGCGGAACCGACCCTGCCTGCCGATTCATCTAGCGGGGTTCTGTCAGGCGTCTATACTTCTGGCACTGCACCTCA
This sequence comes from Planctomycetota bacterium, assembly GCA_029977825.1. GTDB lineage: Bacteria > Planctomycetota > Planctomycetia > Pirellulales > Pirellulaceae > Rubripirellula. The sequence continues at coordinate 803 of JAPOKD010000901.1, forward strand.
TGTGTGACTTCCTGCGATACCACAGGACGTGCTGCCCTGTGGCAGCTTATCACGGCAGCTAACCACAGCCTGAACGCCAGCTCTGGGGTTGGCAACTGAAGTCGCCCTGCAGCACTTAGAATTGGCAGACGGTCCTTTATGACAGCAATCACTTGCTGCGGGACACGCCCACTTGCTCATATCCGCCCACACAGTTTCTCGACATGTCGGACTACAGCCTTACCCACCTCAAACAACTTGAAGCCGAGAGCATTCACATCATTCGTGAGGTGGTCTCAGAATTCCAGAAACCCGTGATGCTTTACAGTATCGGGAAAGACTCAGCCGTTCTGGTCCATCTGGCCCGCAAGGCCTTTTATCCGGCCAAACCGCCGTTCCCACTGATGCACGTTGATACGACATGGAAGTTTCGGGAGATGATTGAGTTCCGCGAGGAATACGCCCGGAAAGAATTGGGACTGGACCTGATCGTTCATACCAATGAAGAAGGTCTGAAGCATGACATCAAGCCATGGGAAGACAGCGAGCGGCATACGGAATTGATGAAAACGGATGCTTTGAAAGCAGCATTGGACAAGCATCAGTTCGACGCGGCATTTGGCGGTGCACGCCGCGACGAAGAGAAGAGTCGAGCCAAAGAGCGAGTGTTCAGTTTTCGAGACAAGTCACATCGCTGGGACCCAAAGAACCAACGACCAGAACTTTGGAATCTCTACAACGGACGAGTTAACAAAGGTGAATCGATCCGCGTGTTTCCTATGAGCAACTGGACTGAATTGGATGTATGGCAGTACATCCATCTTGAGAACATACCGATTGTGCCATTGTACAAATCGGCGATGAGAAAAGTTGTCATGCGTGATGGCATCCTTTTGATGCGGGATGACGACCGGATGCCTCTGCTTCCGGGTGAAAAAGAAGAAACCAAAATGGTGCGTTTCCGCACACTGGGGTGCTATCCGCTTTCGGGTGCGGTTGAGAGCGAAGCAACAACGCTGCCTGAGATCATTCAGGAAATGCTGCTCGCTAAAACAAGCGAGCGGCAGGGTCGGATCATCGACCAGGACGAGGGCGGTGCCGGCATGGAAGAAAAGAAACGACGCGGTTACTTCTAAAGTCACACGTGAGACACGCCCGCGTTTCCCCAAACAAACCGCGGGTGCTGGCACAAACCGCGGGTGCTGGCACAAACCGCCAACCCAGCCCTTTCACGGGCAAAACACATAACCTGTAACCACCGCAGCGAAGACTTTCAAAAAATCTGAATACTGTCCTCGCTCGACGATCCAATCCCCAAGATCATACAAACTCTGAATCGATCTCATGAGCCATCAATCAGACCTGATTGCCACTGACATCAATGCCTACCTCAAGCAACATGAGTCAAAGCAACTGCTGCGATTCATCACCTGTGGTAGTGTCGACGATGGAAAAAGTACGCTGATCGGCAGACTGCTTTACGACAGCAAAATGATTTATGAAGATCAGCTTTCGCAACTGGAAGCTGAATCAAAACTGGTCGGTACCACCGGCGGAAACTTTGACCCTGCTTTGCTGACAGACGGACTGAAGGCTGAGCGTGAGCAGGGAATCACCATTGACGTCGCCTACCGTTACTTCAGCACTCCGAAACGCAAGTTCATCATTGCGGATACACCGGGGCATGAGCAATACACACGCAACATGGCCACAGGCGCCAGCACGGCTGACCTTGCCATCATCCTGATTGATGCGCGACACGGTGTCTTGACCCAAACACGCAGACACAGCTTCATCGTCTCGCTGCTGGGTATCCGCCATGTCATCGTTGCCGTCAACAAGATGGACCTTCTTGATTTCGATGAAGAACGATACAACGAAATATGCGATGAGTACCGATCCTTCGCGATGCGATTGGACCTACCGGATCTTCATTTCATTCCGATCAGTGCACTTGATGGTGATAACGTAGTCGACCGCAGCGAGAAATCG
>JAPOKD010000090.1 GCA_029977825.1 Planctomycetota bacterium
ATGGATTCTCCAAGTGTAAGGAGTTACCAGACTCACTGCGGAGGTTACGTAAAAAACAGAAAAAAACAGCCCTCGAATGCCGGCATCGAAAACAGACGTCACAAAGGCATTTCCGTAAAGGCACGCATCTACCCAGATCAACAGAATCTTGGGGAATCCATTACAAAATCTTGCAAAAGCTTCACGGTGCCTCAAGCACCATAGCCATCGCATTCCCTTCCGAAGTGTGCGACAGACATAGGACGTGCTTCAATGACATCGCTTCTGGTGCATCACGAAATCCTACTTCTGCGCTGGTCTCGTCAAGCTGCACTGTCGGTGGCACCTGGCTCCTCACCAATGCCAAAACGCCCGTGGCAATATCGACCATTCCACTAGCCGCACCGCTGTGCCCCAGCGATGCGATGGTAGCAACCACCGGAACATTCGGGACAACCTCAGCAATCGCCGTACGTTCAGCCAAATCAATAACAGGGTCTCCCATTCCATGAGAAACCACTAAACCGACCTGCGAAGCGTCGATGCCTGCATCAGTTAAGGCAGTGACCATGGAACGCTCAATAGCCTGTGCAGAGCCTCTAAGCTGCGGTTCTGCTGCAGATGATCTTTGGCCCTGATGCATTCCGCCTGATGCGATAAAGCATGAAGCATAAGAAGCAATTCGGGCCAAAACGATGGCCTCCCGTTTCTCCGCATCCTCACGGTTTTCCAGAACAAGTGCAGCTGCAGCCTCGCCCCCGACAACCCCCTGTGATTCAGGATCGTGCGGTCGCGAACTGAGTTCGACTGGATCTGCAACTGCAGCCAAAGGCAAATCAGCTCGATAATTCATGCGAGTTGTATTGATGCGGGTTCCGGTCGCCCCCGCGATCATGGCTTTGGCGGTGCCACGCTCAAGGCAGGAAATCGATTCGACCACTGCGGCCATGCCGGATACGTCACCAAGCACCAGCGTATTATTAGGGCCTTGTGCATTGATCGAGATACCCACATGGCAAGCTGGCATGTTGGGTAGATGCTTCAGCATCCATAAAGGTGTCACCTTCTTCATCGCCGCACCACCGAACATGGCAGGCTCAAATTCCCCATCCTCAGTCACACTGGCCTTGATGGCGTCCTCCATGTCAACGGGCGAGCCGTAAAACATTTCACTGCCAAAGACGGTTCCCACGTCCGCGGGCTTCAGCATGCCGGTGTCGCTGAGTGGCAACAACACGTTCAGACCTGACTGCTCAATTGCCAGGTGCGAAGCTGCAAACGCAGTCTGTATTTCCCGGCACATGACTTTGAGCGACTTCCGTGGACGCACGTACTGTTTGGGCTCGAAGTCGACAACAGGCCCGCCAATCCAATGCCCAGTCAGCGAATCCGAAGGAGACGGGACCGCACAACCATCGGTACGGTTGGCCAGAGAAGTGATCCCAGAACGCTTTTGCAGCAATCCATCAAAGAATGCCTCTCCACCGATGCCTATGGACGACACCACTCCCAGTCCGGTGATAACAACGTTGCTGCGGGGCATTGTGAGGATGGAGCGAAGAAGTGACGGGGTTAAAATCCAGAGTATGATTTGCGAACGCAGGATTGGATAGGTAATCCAGCACAAATCATGACGATAGTGCGATCAATCGTCCAGAAGCGACCGGTCGTAGAGGCGATGCACTTTAGTCCTAGTGGCTCCCCCTCGCTCAATCGTGCCTCGGGAAAGCTGATTACTCTCCAACACCCACGAAAACTCACCAATTTGGATTCCAAAGGCAATGGCATCTGGCAAGACTCTCGCCAGAGTAACAAGCCCCAGGCCCCATTTCTGATACTCGGGCAGCACATTCGTGCTGATCATACGAACCCGATCAATCGAATGTTTTTTCGTCTTGATGTGATACCAGCCGAATGGGAACAGGCGACCATTGATTTTCTTAATGAGCTGATTGAAATCCAACAGGCCGAAGCCGGCCCCGACAGGCTTACCGTCGATTTCTGCGATACTGGTTAATTCAGGCACAATGAGGTGTTTGAGACCTTTTCCCTGATGGTCAATCTCAGCCTCGCTCATGGGCACGTAGCCCCACGTCTGCTGCAGTGAGAGATTGTAGATTTCCAAAAAAGATCGCACATCAGCAGTAAAATTGCTGCGGTCGATGGGCCGACAATTCACCTTGAATCGGCGGGTCGCTTCATCAACAACGAACATCAACTTTGGATCAAGATCGTTCAAAATGTCGATATGGGCATCGTAGCTGTAAAGATCCTGCACCTTGGTAAAGCCATAACCCTCGATCAGCCGACCGTAGTACGGATGATTGTGGGGGATCATGAAGGTGGGCGGGGTATCAAAACCCTCGACAAGCAGGCCACATTCATAATTGAGGCTTGGATTGACGGGGCCTCTGACATCAGTCATGCCGTGCTTTCGAAGCCACGCCGATGCGGTTGAAAACAACTCGTTGCTGGCATCAATGTCGTCTGTACACTCATAAAAGCCGAAGAAACCCCGTTTCTCCTGATAGCGACGATTATGCTCATGATTGACAATGGCGAGTAAACGCCCGACAACCCGATCCCCACGGCGGACAAGAAACGCTTGCCTCTCGGCATGGTCATAGAATGGGTGAGGTTTAAAACCCACCATTTCACGACGGACTCCCCACAGGGGTGGAACCCAGCAGTCATCGTCTTTGTATAAATCCCGCTCCAGTTTCAGGAACGCTTTTTCATCTCGCCGGTTCAGTACCGGCTCACATCGAAGCACATCATTCATAATGAAATCATTTTGCTGACGGTCCCCTATCCGACTAATTGCTCCACGCAGGCCATGTCAGCGCTGGCCCACCCAAACGGTCTGGATCAAAATCATAGAGAGAATGGATGAGCGAGTCTAAGCCTGTCGTTTTTCGAAGTTCTGCTAACCCAACCCTACGTCACTTGATCAGGATGCGAGACAATCGTTCTCGAAGGAAAGCAAATCGTGTTCTGGTTGACGGGTGGCGTGAAACGTCTCAGGCCCTTCGCGCGGGCATGGAATTATGCGGGATTTACGTCCCAGAATCGCTGATTCACGGGGAAAAAGACGAATTTCGAGACGCAGCCCAAACCGTCGTGGACATCGCACAAGACCAACAAAAGCTGAATTGGGTGACTGACTCACTCATGGAAAAGATCAGTTACGGGCAGTCTTCGAGGGGTGTTGTTGCCGAATTCGTCCGGCCCAATACTTCCCTAAACTCCCTGTCTTTGCCAAAAAACCCACTAATTCTGGTGTTGGACGAAATTGAAAAGCCCGGAAATATTGGAGCTGTTTTCCGATCTGCCGACGCTGCGGGGGTCGATTGCATCCTTCTGAGCGATTGTGTGGATCAGTACAACCCAAACTCCATTCGCAGCAGCCTGGGAACGATCTTCCAAATTCCCTCATGCAATGCGACTGAATCAGAACTCAGGGACTTCTTGGAGAAGCACTCCATCAAGATCCTCGCCGCCCGCGTGGAATCGGCTAAAAACCTGTGGAAATGCGATCTCGATGGCCCTTTAGCCATTGTACTGGGAAGTGAGGCCCGCGGCCTCAAAGACCGATGGCAGTCATCTGGCAGCGCCCCAATCGATGGAATCCGGATCCCCATGGCGGGGGTAGCTGACAGCCTGAATATCGCAGCATCGGCCGCCATCATTGCTTTTGAGGCGGCTCGGCAGCGCGCGCAGCGCTAAGCAGAGCAGTCCAGACCACCGTCACACATTGAGGAAACGCGAGAATCGTTAATGTCGTGCCAAACCGCACCCGATATCTGTTTTACAGACTGACGGCTCACATGGGCTGAACCTGAAGCTTTTGCGCTACCATGGCGCAAGCGATGTATTCGTACGGACGCAAGGATGCGGCATGCGTGACAACCAAGAACCACAGACCGATCGCACGAAGCGTAGCAGACGCCAGTGGCTTGTCGCTCTTGCTTTAGCTGGCTCAACCTGTCTTGGGCAAGAACCGCAGACCGGTGGGATAGGCGTTCTTCCACCGCTGCCGTTGAATCCCAGCACTGCGGTCCCCACTGTCCGAACCAACCCGTTTTGCGTTCCCGAGAAGGAGCCTCAGAAAGCAGTCCTGCTAACCACGGGCGCGAGCCAGTCAACACCTACCGTTCACCTCAGTCCTATTGGAGCTGCAATCGGACTGAATCCAATCGGCATGGAGCAGACCACCGCACGCCCTGCGGCACGCGGCCCCATCATGACCATCGAACCGGCTCATGAATCGACTGTTCAAATCAATCCCCTGCTGAAGTCCGTGCACCGTCCGAACAACGAGTTAGTCGACGCACATCTGGCGCCAGCAAAACCGGTATCCCACTCAACACCAGAGATCAAAGCCAAGGCTAACAGACCTGAACGGAACACAGGTGAAGCTTCGATTCTTCTCGTGACTCCAGCACCGAAACCATTGCTGGTGGTCAAACCGCAGACTGCCAAGATTGCAGTTCCGCCAAGACAGGCACAACCGCTGACCGCAGTGAAACCACTGCCTCAAGCACCTGCTGCGGCAAAGTTACCCGTAGCCAATGCAAAGCAGCCATCTGTGACGCCAAAGGAAAAAGCGTTCCAACCTGCGAAGCCTCAACCCGTTGTCTCATCCACTGCAAACGCTCCGACAACAGGTGGCAAACAAAGTTCGAAGACAGCATCAGTTACTTCGACCGGTCGGAAAAAGTCGTCTGGTACAAGCGGCGGAGGTGCATCCATCGCCTCGATGCTCAACCAGAATCCACACACCACAGCGGAAGCGGCAGAAAAGGACAAACCTGCTCCGATCTTCTTCTCGTTGTCAGATAGCACTGAAGTTGCACCTTCCAACAAAGTCGTGGCTCCAAACAGGACTATCAAACTTCCAAATCTGTCTTCAATCAAGGATCAGGCAGAGGAATCAGTCTTACCACTGACAGTGACGCTCAAGGAAGATGGCAGCATCGTCACGAAAGAAAGGCCAAAACGTCCCCAGACTGAAAGTCAGGCAAGCCAGATCCCTCAGCCTATCCTGGCAGAGAGCAGCAAAATTGGCACCGAATTGGGCCTCCCTGCTCCGAAGGCACTGCCAAAGACAGTGTCCGAATCAAAGCAGATTCCCAAGTCCTCTGATACCGTAAAACAGAATATCGCGAGCGGAAAATCCGTGTTATCAACTGATGGTCCGTCATCATCAAACGATCATGAAAAGCTATCTGTGGCAGCGGTCAAAAACTTCAAGCCGAGAGACAGTTCCTCCGGCTTGAAAACCATCACTCCCGCCAAGCCCTTTTCCATCATGGGTGAGATGGCCAAGCCGATGGCAGAAGACAAACCGATGCCGGAGGCACCCTCCGTCATCGCCCAGGCTCCCTCGAACGCAAAATCCCCGCGGAATTCGAAACCAGACAACGGCAAACTCACTTTGCCCACTCCGATCAACATCGCAGCTGATCAAGCTTCCTCGCTGTTGGATGACAAAGCGGGACGTTCTGTTATTAAAGTCGAAAAGCCTTCACCGAAGGACAGTGCCCAAAATAATCCGCATGCTCAATTGGCAAAATCAGATTCCAAGCCAGAACTGGTCAACCCCTTTAACAGGAAAAAGACTGATCGCACTGCAACCGAAAGCAAGCAAGAACTGCCTACAGCAAGCAATCTGAACCAGGCAGTCCGGGTAGAAAAGTTCCAACTCAGCAAGGATCGTCCCAGAGTCCGAGTGAATTTGGACTCAGTAATTGACGCTGAGAAAAAGGCGAAAGAAAGCCCAATCGCCAGCGGTGTTGTGGCCCCCATCTCCCTGCCAGAATCAGTGAAACAGCGTCAGGCGACGGCCGCCGTAGCAAAAGCTGAGTCCGACACGGAAGCCACGAAAGCGACTCCATCAGTTACGCCGCCAAAGATGGTGCCCGATTCTATCCTCGCTGATTCCGCGAACAGTGAGAAAGAGACCAGTTCATCAGTGGCCAAAAATCCGACGGTGAATGCTGGCGAACCTTCTGGAACCACGATTCTTCGCAAGAGGTACCGCCCACCTGTAGCGGTCCAGGCGATCCCCGGGACAATTTCGCGGCAAAGTCCCATGCAATCGACGGATCAACCCAAGGTTCAAGCCGTGTCGGAAGTGGTTATCGGCAACAAGAAAACCCAGCCACCCACCGTCGACCTGCAGCAGGCAATGCGTCTCGATACCGCCAGCGAACTTAAAGACAGAAGTTTGATTTTGGGTCCGGAGGTCAAACTGACCCCGCTTCATATGAATCAGGCACAAGTACGCTCACTCACACTCGGCGGCTCAGTGCGAGGTGTTCGAGTGGGTGACAAGGGCGTTTGTCAGGCATTCGCTTCTGGCCCCAACCAACTCAAGTTGATTGGCACCGGAATTGGTACAACGCGTCTGGTTGTTTGGGCACAAAAAGACGGTCAGAGCGAAGAAGTTCTAATGCGTGCATTTGAGATACACGTCAATGAAGTTGTTCCCAACGAAGGCAACTCGATCGAAAACACAACTTTGTTGTTGAATCAGTCAATACAAAAAGTATTCCCGCAAAGCCGAGCCAAGGTTCAACTCGTACGAGGTGAATTGTGGGTTACGGGAACTTGTGAGTCACAGGACTCAGCAGAAAAGATCATTCGCATGGTACGCAAATCCTGTCTGATCCCAGTACGCGATCAGCTAACAATCAAGTAAGTCAGTCCGTTTCCGTCTCTACGTGGGAAACTATTTTGGTTAACCACGCCGCGGCACCACGCCGTATCGATTTAAGAGGTTTGATCATGAGGATCCGTTTGAATCTCCCGAGCAACTTTGTTGCTTCTGGTGAACACGGCAATGGTTTCTGGCACATTTTCACCCAAGCCATCGCAGCATTGCTGTTGATTGCGACATCCAATGCAGTATCGGGGCAGAGCGCTCTGGTCGGTGTTTCCCCAACAGAGCCGACAGTTGCCAACGCAACCACCACTGGCAGCGGTATCATCACGCTGGGAACGGAAAACTACAAAGTTGTCGACGCACGCAACTTTGCAGCCACGGCTACCGCCGGTCAAGAAGGAGACAGCAAGATCCTTCAGGTAGGCTGCCAATCCTGTCAAACACCGTCCTGTCGCGGTAACTGCCGTGGCCGCCACGGCTCGGCTTATCCGATGGGTAATCTTTGTGCCCCCTGCGAACCTTTCTGGTACGCATCGATTGAGACGCTGTTCATGGAGCGTCAGGGCGGAAGTTACTCTGCCAGTCCCGATTTTGACATGAATGGCTATGACTTTGAGGCAATACCTCGGCTAACCATTGGCTGTGTCCCTGACTGCATCAACGGATGTGAACTTACTTTTACCGGGGTCGCAGAATGGAAACAGTCCGGATCCGCCAGCGATCCGGCAGGTGGAATCGGAACGTTCCTGACAACCGTATCACCGTTTGCTGCTTCTGACATCACAGCCTTCACTAACTCTACGGATCAGACCGCGAGTCTGGAGGCTCAGTATTGGTCTATCGAAGCCAATCGGACAATGGTGGGTTACGACGTAGCGAGGTGCCTATGTGGCGTTCGGTACATCGACTACCGGGAAACTTACAACTATGAAGCGGAAGACGCTAACACCCCAGGTGGTATCACTCCTACGGTCCTTGGCTCGCTGAACAGCGAGACAAAGAACCATCTCATCGGTGGCCAGGTTGGGATCGATCTTCTTTATCCGATCTGTCGGAGAGGCTACACAGATTTCCGCGCTCGTGCAGGAGTCTTCGCAAACTTCGCAGATATGAACTTTGATTTCCGCAACAATATAGACACTGCGTTGTTCGTTGATGACGACAAAATCACTGTTTCTGGACTCGTCGAAATTGCAGGCGGACTCCGCTTTCAAGTCACCGAATGCATCAGCATCCGAGCTGGGGGTGAATTGTGGTGGCTAGGTGGTCTTGCAACGGCGACCGACCAGTTCCGCAATCGTATCGGCGGCATCAGCAAAGTGCGAACAGGAAGCGACTTCTTCGTCGCAGGTGGCACCGTTGGGGCAGAATTCCGTTATTGAGATTAGCGTCAGCGATGGCGACCTCACGTGCGCCTGACATGCACGATAAAACCAAAAAGCCTGCGCAGAGTCATTCTTGAAGGAATGATCCTGGGCAGGCTTTCTTGAACGGGCAGTTATCTGCTACTTCACGACGCCAGCTTGATACGACAACGCTTATCGGGAATCACTCTCGCGACCTCTGCGGATCCGCTTCTTTTTCAACCAGTTCTTGACCGAGTTGCCGGCATTACCGACCGCCGTCTGTTCTGCCTGATTAACAATAGTGTTCTCAGTGATCTGCGTGAGTGCTTGATGGATTTCACGGCCACATTCGTGACAGTTAACCGGTGGCTCGGTAACTTCCGTCTCACACTGAGGGCAAAAGTATCGAATCGTCGGTCGCATGGCAGCTTCGAACAGGCCGCCAACACTGGCCGCTGAAAACCAGTTTGAATCATCCTTCCTGAGCATGGACTCGGATGTGACCTTTCCGCCGCGAACCAGTTCCAGTAACTCGCTAGGTCGCAGCGGCCCAAGGTCTTCCTGACTCTCGTCCTGTTGCACAAACCACCTGGTCACCTGATCATTCCTCCGTCATCTGACAACGCCATGAATCGGAACTGTCGCTGTTAGATCGCCTCAATGTGCAAACTGCGTCGGCGTCTCTCTTTTCGTCGCACATCATCAATTAGCCCTGCCACACTCTTCACGTCGGCAATCCCTATCATATGCAAAAGGGGGTGTGACCTGTCACTGCTTGTAATCGTAATTCTACCAACTCCAAACATCCTCTGTACCGGACCTTGTGTGAAACTGACATCGTCGATGTCAATCACTTCGATTCGGTCCGTATCCCGAGTCAAAATCCCGGTTTGGTGGATAAAACGCTGGCTTGTGAGTTCATAATGCACCCCAAATCGCCTCACGCCGTAGACCACAGCACCAATCAACCAGATCCCAACGATCACAACCAGCGAAATTGGCACGCTTAAAAACGCCAGAAATGGAACAAAAAAAGGCAGAATCAGCGTAGCTACTGAAACGAGCCCCAGCAAAACCCACGTTCCCACCATGGCTTTGGCACTGTATCCACCGTTCCACAACTCTTCTTCCGGTTCGTAATCTTCGATGGGCTCCTGGGTACTCTGAACCTGCTCACGAAACTTCTCAGCCGCATTCATGGTTGCTGGTTGCGTCGTTTTCTCTGCCTCAGGTGCGTCTTCCTGAGATTCCTCGCGTTCACTTTCGTTATTCACCGAACGTTTCCTTTCATCGAGAGTTGTTTTCTGCACCCAAAATCGTAATTGTCAAAACCACGAAAATTCTAGAACGGTTGCAGGTTTTGGACGCACTTCCGATACTATACAGAATCCGGAGTTGTCCGTCATTTCCCAGGTGCTGCATGCGTTGCCCCTATTGCCATGTCGATAATGATCGTGTTTTGGACACGCGAGCCGCTGAAGGTGGCTACATGGTCCGCCGAAAACGGCTCTGCAGCTCATGTCAGCGGAAATTTGCTACTGCTGAAAAAATCGAAAGTCTCAGCGTTCGTATCGTCAAAACTGACGAAACACGACAGCCACTCGACCGCGAGAAAATCCGTCGCGGCATCGAACGAGCCTGCTCCAAACGCCCAATCAAGAGCGATATCATTGAACGTGTTGTTCAGGATATCGAAACTGATATCTATGCAAACTTCGACTCAGAAGTAACCTCCTCGCAAGTGGGTGATATTGTGATGCGTCACCTGGCAAAGCTAGACGAGGTCGCCTACATACGTTTTGCCAGCGTCTACCGCGATTTTGACGATGCCCAGGACTTTGTCCGAGCAATCTCTGCGATCATGGGCCCTAAAGTGAACCCCACGGGTCGCTAAAAATCGCAATCATCATCCGGTAAGCATGCAGGGCAGGCCGAAGCCCCTCCCGGTAAACCAAATTGGGATTGCCACCAAGCCTCATTTGTTCTTAACAGAATAGTGAAGCTTGCCCCGTTTCCTTGAAGTCATACTGACTGCATGTCGCGTTTTCCCGGAGAATACTCATGCACACCAGACAGAATTTTCCCAGTTTATGTCGACGCGCGTGCGGCGGATTCCTGTTGGTAGCGACAGTTTTTCCATTCACTGCGGACAGCCGAGTCGCGGGTCAAGGTAATACACAACGTGGTGCCGCTGTCGGTGGCATCGCCGGGGCAGTCGCTGGCGCTGCCATCGGCGACCACAACGGTGAAACGGGTGCTGGCGCAGCCATCGGTGGCATTCTCGGAGCGTTTGCTGGTGGCCTTCTCGGAAATGCGGAGGACCAACAACGAGCGTATCAAAGCCAAAGACAATACCAGCAAACCCAGCAGCAATTGCGTGAATACCAGCGGACCGCTGTGTCCACCCAGGACGTCGTCGCAATGACGGGCAACGGCCTCAGCGAGCAGGTAATCATCAACCAGATTCAACAACGCGGCGTGCAAACACAACTCCAAGTAGCCGATATCATCGCGTTACATCAGCAAGGTGTCAGTGAAAATATCATCACAGCGATGCAACAAGCTCAGCATCGGCCCCACTCTCAGAACAACATCACACATCCCAGCACGAGAGCCCCTCGTCCGCAAAACTGGTACGGGCCAGTCATCGTCCCATTGCATGAATATCGTGTGGTTCCCGCCTATCCGCGGCCGAGATGCTACTATCCGGAACGTCTCTACCGCCATCACCATGGTTACTCCAGCGGAATTCACATCCAGTTCTGAGCATGCCGAGCATTCGGCACAACGAACTTCCGATTGCACACCGGCTTGAGGCGGCTGGATCGCTACCTCGGCACCTGCTCACGTGACTTCGCAAATTTCTTGATCTGCTCGTGTAGATGCCACTCGCCCGGCTCATCGAGAAGACATGCCTGCTCGATTTGCAATGCTTCTTCGTTTCTTCCAAGCAAGAACAGTACTTCGGCAAGTGTATCTCGATAGGTCGTGCTTTCCGGCTCGGACCTGACTGCCAGCGTCGCGAGTTTCAAAGCGTCATCCAGACGCCTGTTATTCTTCGCTGCAACCCAAGCCACATTATTGCAAGTCATCGCGTCGTGTGAAAAACGCTGTGCATAGTCCAATCCAGCATCCATGATCTGATCCAACACATCATCGGCAATCTGTGTCATCCCGGCGTCCCGCATCAAAGGTAGTTGCTCTTCTGAAAAGCTGATATCCAACGGATCTAATTCAAGAATGCGTTGCAAATTCCGAACGACCTGATCACGATTTTTTTCAACAATCGCTGCCTCCAGTTGCCACTCTTGGATCATCAGGGGCAGTGAGACATAAGCCGCAGCACGGTACCCGTAGCGTTTGGGATCGATCATCCCGATCACTGCAATGTCAAACAAGCGAGCCGCTTCTGAAGGCTGCTTGTCCTCGATGGTTATCACGTACTTGCGGACGACGTCATACAAATCGACCTCTGCATAGGTCATTTGCGTTGTCGTTGCATCGGCACTCAGCGCGGCATAGGGCAGCATTGCCTTGTAAACCTGCGTCGCCAAATCAATTTCACCGTGTTCGCGCAGATAGTCGGCGATGGCCATCCGAGACCGAAGCGATGGAGAACACAAAACCACATCCAGCCTGTCCTTCAGAGAGGTCGCCAGCGTTTGATCTCCGATGCGTCTGGCAGTGACCCAACGCCCGGTCAGTGCTTTCACCACGGCCAGATCCAAATCACCGATACTTTCAGAATTCGGGAAACGCCCCATGCCTTTTTGTCCGGCAGACAAATTCTCTATTTTTGCGAACCATTCTTTTGCCTTCGCCATCCGCCCGGTCGACAATTCGGCTTCCGCAAGCATCAGCATTGCATCAACCACACGCTGATCGGCGAATCGACGCAAGTAAGCAGCCGCAAGCTCGTGCCTACCATGTCTCATTAAAAGGCGATGTACGTTGTCCATGAACAGGACTGCATTTCGAGGTTCCGCACTAACCCCGTCCAGGCGTTTGTAAATATCCGCCAGCATCGATTCCAAGACCATGTCAACATCCACGCCTGCATGAGTCTTTCCACGAGCAATCAGGCAAGCAGCAGCTATTTGATCACGAAGTTTCTCTGGTTGACCCAACCTCCGTATCGCGTTGAGCAATAGCGAAAATGATGTGATGTCACATTCAGCAATCGAATCTGCAAGCAGTGATTTATCACTATCGTACAACTGCCGCGGATCACCGCCGGGATTACCAAAAAGCACCAATTCCTCGATCCACTGCTTGCGCATCACCGGTGAAATTCGACGCACAATCTGCTGTCTGAGCTCAGGAGTGAGAATTCGCCCGGAAGTCGCAATCTTCCACCGGTCGCAGAGCCGTCTAGCAATGTTAAACGCGATCTCGTCACGACCAACTGCATTTAGACAGTTGATCAACAG
>JAPOKD010000871.1 GCA_029977825.1 Planctomycetota bacterium
CATCAAACCCTACGGCACAGCAAACACGAGCAACTTGAATCCTGCCGTTCCAGTTTCCCCCTTCCAAGTCACCGATGGAAATATCCAGCAAGTTTCCAACACATCCCCGCTGTTGGTACCGCAACCTGAACGCTACCAAACCACAAAGCCTTCCAAAGCAGTCGACAGCGAAGCCAATGTCGACTTGTTATGGGAGTTCCACCCCGTAGTCTTGATCGCGAAGGAAGCTGCCCGGGAACGAGGTGACCACGGGGGACTCCAGGTTGCCAATGAGGTTTCTCCCAACCTCAAACGCCTTGCCGACTCAAAATCGACCCAATGGAGCAGATTGCTCAATCAAGGGCCGGGCACACTTATTGCCAAGTTTGCTTCCTTACCACCCAAGCTTGATGGTGTGCTGACAGATGAATGTTGGGAATCCGTGACACCTTTGGATCACTCATCTGTCCGAACTAGAATCGCCTACGATGAAGACTACATTTACATTGCCATGCAAACGCACATGAGCAACCTTGAGCATGACAATGCTGGCTCCGCTTTTTCTGAGATCAACCGCGATCACGACCTGAGCATGGCAGACCGTATTCAATTACGAATCGACACCGATCGTGATTTACTCACCGCCATGGAGTTGCAGATTTCCGGATCTGGACGCACCCACGATGCAATTGATGGAAATGCCAGATGGCAACCCACGTGGTATCTGGATACTCACCGCCAGTCCGGCCTGGTAACGATTGAAGTAGCCATTGAACGCCGGGACATCACCGAGCTTCCCGTCACGGCGGGAGCCTCATGGTTCATCTCGCCGCAGATACTGGCAAGTGGCGAACCACAGTCGCTGGCAGTAACCCCTGATCCTCGACAGTGGGTACGTGTTCTCTTCGAATAGATACCTGCTCAGCACAATCGCAGTTGGGCAATGAAGCCATTCATTTGATCGACTTCCGAACCAACTGGATCGAATGCACATCGATTGCTTTTGTTCCAATGATTTCGTCTACTGACAGCCTCAGAATGCACTCACCTTCCGGCAACTGCACACTTCCCAGCGACAGCGATTTAAAATCCTTTACAAAGTAATGTGACTTTTGAACTCGTTCTTTTGACTTGTCATAAAGCGGTGGATCAAACACTGTAACCACAGACGCCTCGGTGAACCGCGTTGACTCACCGTGCAACTCGGCAGTCAGTCGCACCGTCACACCTTCGTCTCCAGCAGCACAGGTGTACCGCACCAACACTTCGTAGTCCGCGTCACATGCCACATCAACGTACCATGTGATCGAAGCATCTTTGCTTTTCCAATTGGTGAAGAATGAATTATTGGGCGACTTGACGCTACGTTCCACATCCCCATGTTCCTGACCATCACGTGCGGGCAACATCGTTGATTCTCGAAACCCGACGTCAAATGGCCGATCACGATTCCGTTCAAACTCTGCTTCCATCTTGTCCCGGTACTTCTCAGCCAGCTCCTCCATTTTCAAAGTGACTTCCGGATGTTTTTTACTGACATCGAAACGTTGCCCTCGATCTGATCCAATATCAAACAGTCGCCCTTCGGCATCAAAGCGGAACCTCTGATTTCGCACGCTCACCTGCCCTCGACGTATTGAAAACAATTCGCGTGACACCCAATTCGCATTGGGATCCGCGTTGGGATCATTGAGCAACGGCATCAGACTGATGCCATCAATCGGCTTTGGCAGCAGCTGATTAATATCCGCCATATCCATCAAGGTCGGCAGCAGGTCAATCGCAGCCGCAATCTGCTCAATCTCGCTTCCAGCCTGCACCTTACCAGGCCAGCGCACAAACAACGGCGACCTCAAACCACCCTCATCGATTGACCCTTTTTTTCCCTTCATTCCTCCGTTCCAGCGAAATGAGTTGGGACCATTGTCTGAGAAATACACAACGATAGTGTTGTTGGCTAACGATAGTCGATCGAGCGTTTTCAGAAGCCTTCCAACATTCCAGTCAATGTTTTCCACCATTGCCAAAGCCGCACGCGTCATCTGCAGGTCCTCGCGTTCAGGGTCCCGATGACGCATTGAAGGCAACGAAGCACTGAACCTCTCATAGAACCTGTCAGTGATCATCATCGGCGCGTGAGGTGTATTCAATGGCACATAACACAAGAACGGCTGTTCTCGATTTGCCTCGATGAACTCAATCGCATGGTTGGTCAGATCGTCCACAATGAAGCCGTCACCGCGAACAAGTTCACCATTGTGATCCAACGGAGGGCTGAAGTAATGGCCCCAGTGCCCAGAAGTAAAGCCGTAATACTCGTCAAAGCCGCGATCATTGGGATGAAGCGGTGACTGTGTCCCATTGTGCCATTTCCCAAAGGCACCGGTCGCGTAACCAGCCGCCTTGAATACATTTCCCAACGTAGTCTCATCGGCATTCAGACGTTCTTGACCTTGACTGACTCCGCTGACACCTGTGCGAGGATGATACCTTCCGGTCAGAAACTCAGCACGAGTTGGCGCGCAGACCTGACAGACGTAATAGTTCAGAAATGAGGCCCCCTGCTTTGCGATCGAATCGAGATGCGGAGTGGACAGATTCGTGTTTCCGTGAATGCCCAGATCCCCCCAGCCCTGATCATCAGTCAGGATAATCAGGACATTGGGCCGCACGGCACCACAAGCATACAGATTCATCGCGATAAGCATGCCGAGACCCAAAAGACCCCGAAGATTGCATAATCTGCCCTGCGCAACTTCTATCATTTCATGCCTTCCATTTTTCGCGCGCAACGAGATACAAAGCGCCATACTCCAGTTGATGCGGTATCAACGTACAACTCGCCCCGACCCAGATCCGCCGGCCAATGCATCAACCTCAGCACGACTGGCATAATTGAAATCACCTTCAATCGAATGGGCCAGACAGGATGCCGCAACAGCAAAGTCCAGAGCTTCTTCCA
>JAPOKD010000537.1 GCA_029977825.1 Planctomycetota bacterium
CCCCGAAACGCCACACGCGAAGTGAAGTCCCTTTTGATACCCGGAGATCTTCGAGAACCCGGCATAGAATCCATCCATCCCGTAGATGTGGAGACCGGTTCCGTGTTTACGCATATAAGCTGCATGCGCACCACCCTTGGGCGGACTGCCAGGCAACTTCGACCAAGTCCAGTAATCAGGTGAAAAGTGGATCGAATCATAGCGTGAGACGGCAAAGCTTCTATCGGCCGAAAGCCCGCAATGCAGTGGACTGCCGTAGATGCCGCGCAGGCAACAAGTGCTCGCCTGGGAGAGATCAATACCGCGCCCGGGATTGACCAGGGTGATGTTCTCGATCGTTACCACCCCAGCTTGCCCAAGGATCACCAGGGGGGATTCCGACAGCGAGGCGGTCGACTCCGCGATCGACTGATTCGGATGCCAGAAAGTCAGGTCCCTCACACCACACCCACTGCCGGTGAGGAGCACACTCTGTTCGTGCTCCAGATTGTAAATCATCAAGATCGTCCCCTCGGCTGGGCGATCCGGACCGATTGGACTCCAGCGTCCGCGCAGAAAAACGTTCGAGGCAATCGTCAGCATGCCCTCCAGGCGGTATCTGCCATCCGGCAGGAAAACCGTGCCGCCCCCAGCGGCGCTGGCGTCGTCAAGAGCTCGTTGAATTGCAGGCGTGCAATCCGAAGTGGATGGATCGGCTGGGAGTTTGTACTGCGAATCGGTCACCGAGCAGAACGCAACGATCACGTCATCCGTGGGAAACTTTGGGTCTTCCGCAATCACCCTCCAGCCATTGGCGGCTGTAGCCGGCGATGTGGGGAAACAGGAGCAGAGTGCAAAGAGCACGAACAGCTTCGTCGTTACGTTCATTTGAGTAATGACCTGAGGGTTCTTATAAGTGCAGTGCGACTGACTTGGTAACCCGAAGCGTGAGCGAGGGACTGGAACGCTAGGCATTTCCCAAACATCCCTCGCTCACGCTTCGGGTTACCAGTGGCTTTGAAACGGCCTGCGTCGCTGAAAGATTTGATTTCGGTCCAGGGATCAGTCGTCACTGATAATGACACCGGAGCCGCGATTGTTTCCGAAATAACGCCAGAAAAATGCTTCCCGGCGTTCGCGACACACTTGCGGGATCTGGAAAGCTTCATGACAGCTCGATCAGTGTTTCAAACCCACTATCCAATGACCACAAGAATGCAGTCAAGCACGTCACTCAGGCACGGAACCTGCGTTACAAACTTTCGCCAGAAGCGATGGTTTTGGTTGTGGAGATTAATCGGCGTTCGAAAGCAGACCGAGACTAACCCCGCCACCACTCAGGGAACATGCAGGATTTGCACTTCCCAGCAACGCCAAGCATTCCGACCGTATTCCTGTGAACACTTCTAACGTGTCACGACAAGAGATCCCATTCGCAAGAAATCAAAACTGATGGTTCACGAAATGCGCATCGACTAGGAGAAGCGAAGTCATGCCCATCGGGGCAACCTCATCCGTGGGATACGTCAGGACCATCAATCCAACCAGCGCGGTTTCTTCTCCCCCCATCTCAACACAGCCATCTGACTCATTGCTTTGCCGACAATTCCGTCGATGTGCTGTCTTTCCCAAAGTTGTATTGTCGGCTGAATTCCATCAGGTAGACTATTGTGGCAGCGAAGCGGATCATGCATGCTGGTTTTTTAGTGGTGTTGGCAAAAGTCAATCCCACCGTCGCTTTTCTTCTGGATCTTATCGGTCCTCGAACCAACACAAAATCATTTGCGATCGTTCGCTCGCATCGGTGATCACACAGTTCTCAGGATCACAACAACAGCCCTCCCAGCCCCACTCAGGTCATGCGTTTTACAGCCTTACTCATTCTCTTTTTTGCTGGTCTCACCTTTGCCACGCCACCCGAAATCAAAGAGCATCTGACTGGGAAAGTGGTCGGCGTCACTGATGGCGACACGGTGACTCTACTGGTGAAGCAGAAAACGCTGAAAGTACGTCTCTATGGCATCGACGCACCAGAAACCAAACAGAGTTTTGGTAACAGGTCGAAACAGGCTCTTGCAGCGATGGTGTTTGGAAAAGTGATCACCCTTAAAAAAACTGGTACCGATAAATACGGGCGTACACTCGGCATCATTCACTATCAGGATTCAGATATAAATGCGAAAATGATTGAGGATGGTTGGGCTTGGCACTACAAGTACTACAATGACGAAGCGCGGTTGGAACGTCTGGAGACAAAGGCGAAAAAAAGTAAATTAGGCTTGTGGGCTGATAGTAAACCCATCGCTCCCTGGGACTTCCGAAGACTACCTCGAGAACCTTCCGCAGGTAGCAAGCTCACCTCAGAGCCCGTAACTGGATATTGGCTCAATCTGTCATCAGGAGTCCGACACAATTCCGGATGCGAGAATTACAAAAACACCAAACGTGGTCGACCCTGCGGGGCCAATGAGGGCAGACCCTGTGGAATCTGCAAAGGCTAGGTGGGATCTGTAACGGCTGGACTGCCATACACTGCCAAAGCGAGGAGCGTCGCCGCAGTTCATGGTGCACACCTTGACTGCGGCGGGTGAGAAGCCACCGATTGCGATCCACGGTATCTGAAAATAATTTCCAATGCTCCCAAGTATCGGGTACACTATTGCAGCCGTGCTGGGATTTTTGAATGTCCCGCACCATCGCTGGCCATGTCGCGTAAATCCTGCGTTGACTGGCTGTTCTTTGCGAAACGCGTTTGCCAACGAGGCTACCAATGCATGACACACTTGTGCCAGAAGAACAGCAGGCACACGAGTCCCAGATCGAATCGACTCTGAGAGATATTCAGACGGGCAATCTTGAAGCATCGGCCGACTTGCTACCTCTGGTTTATTCGGAGTTGCGAAAGTTGGCTGCATCACGACTGGCGGTTGAACCTGCTGGCCAAACGCTGCAAGCAACTGCGCTGGTACATGAAGCGTATTTGCGGCTGACCAAAAATACCGACCAACAAAAATGGAACAGTCGTGGTCATTTTTTTGGGGCGGCATCGACAGCAATGCGACGAATTCTTATCGAGCAGGCCCGGAGAAAAAAATCATTGCGCGGCGGTGGTGAATTCAATCGTGTAAACAGCCTTGAGATTGAAGAGAGTTTCAACACCAACCCTGCGGAAGTTCTCACGCTCAATGATGCGTTAAACACTCTCGCTGAAGCTCACCCCAGAAAGGCCAAGCTGGTCGAATTACGTTTCTTTGTCGGTTTGTCGAACCGTGAAGCAGCGGATGTGCTTGGCATTTCCACGTCGACCGCTGATCAGGATTGGCGATACGCCCGAGCGTGGTTGAAGGTCAAAATAGATGGAAATGAGACCTTATGAACAATAATTGATTCAGTTACCTGTTTTTCAGTCATGATTTTACCGCCAGTCATCGCACTATCTTCTGGTCAGAGTGGGTTTCTGTTAGCCCTCCTGAGAGTAAACCGGCAGGGAGAATTTCATTCATGTCGACTCTGGACGAAGAAACAATCTTCCGCGTTGCGATAGACATTGAATCAGCCAGCCTTCGATCTGTTTATTTGGATCAGGTGTGCGGAACCAACACTACTTTGAGATTACGACTGGACAACCTCCTCGTCGCAGATCAAGAACCATGCTCGATACTCGACACACCTCATGGAGAATCAACGCCCGGTTCCTCTGAGGAGGAGAGCGGGGACATGCCCGAAGTTCCGGGCTACCTCTTTCTCCGAAAAATCGGTGAGGGTGGCATGGGAGTTGTTTATCTGGCAGAGCAGCTGGACCCCATACGCCGCAAAGTGGCTCTAAAACTGCTGAGGACTTCCCAGTTCGAGCAAAAAGCGGTGGAACGTTTTGAATCTGAGCGGCGTTTCATGGCAACGCTTCACCATCCAAATATTGCCTCGGTGTACGCTGCGGGTTCAACAGCCAATTCACAACCGTTTGTCGCAATGGAATGGATTGATGGAATACCAATCACTTCCTATTGCGATGAAAATCAACTCTCCATTGCAACCCGTCTGAAGCTCTTTCAGCAAGTTTGCGACGGGGTGCAACACGCTCATTACCGGGGAGTAATCCACCGCGATTTGAAACCATCCAATATTCTGATTACGGAATATAACCACGAACCGGTACCAAAAATCATCGACTTTGGCGTCGCGAAATCCCGCGATTTTGATCTTCATGCTGAGAAGCAACTCACTCAGGCTGATCAGATCATCGGCACCCTGCAATACATGAGTCCCGAGCAGGCAGGTGCCAATCAACAGGATATTGACACGCGCTCTGATATCTACGCGCTGGGCGCAATTTTGCATGAACTCCTGAGTGGAGAAATTCCTCTGGCTGAAGAGTTCAGTGCGGCAGAAACTTTGGAAAAGCACCTTTGCGCCACGCGGGAAACGATTCCCCGTCAACTGAGTCGAGTTGTTCAGCTTTCAAAAAACCAGCTGAAGATTTCAGAAAATCGGAAAACAACCCCTGCAGCACTCGTCAAACAACTTGGCCATGAATTGAACTGGGTTGTCGCAAAGGCATTAGAAAAGGAACCTGACGACCGATACGCTACTGCCAAATCTTTTTCAGAAGAC
>JAPOKD010000376.1 GCA_029977825.1 Planctomycetota bacterium
CCGGAGTTTTTTGCCGATCTTGAATCGCTGATAGGTCGCGCGCACCAGTGGGTGGCCTGTGCAGATCAGTAGGTTTCTGCGGTCCGCTCACAAGTCAGACGGACAGTGCCCTTCTGCTGAACAACGAGGCCTGAATACCGCTGGATGTGCCCGGTCCGTTGGGAGGTTTCAGTGTCGATAAGGAAGCCCGCACTTGTTTGCAATGGGATCCTTGTGATCGCATCAGCCTCGCTGACGCTAGCTTGGCACTCAGGTTTTACATGGCTGCTGGCGAGCATGGGAGTAAGCCTGATTTTTTCCGGCTGGGCAGACTTTTGTGGATTTGATGTAATTTTTCGATGGTGGGGCAGGAAGCGAAACACTCAGGGGCCTTGAGGACCGTTTGGCCATTTGAATGTTGTTGCCACATGCATGATCGAATCGGTTCGTTCCTTCATCACACGTTTGCTTGATGTCGGTCCACCGAGTGAATCAGCCGAGCCGGCCATTGCCAACTAAGGAGGTGCCAAGTCAGGAGCTGGCTGGCGACTAACAGCTACCTGCAAGGCCAGTGGGGCTTTGCAGGTTGATGGTCACTCTGAAATGCCTCGCAAAAATTCCATCAAGTCCTGGGAATGACCCATGTTGTTCGCAGACATGGGCTGTATTCAAGTAGGAGCGGATTGCGGTGTTGGACCGCTCCGCCTCAGTCTGTCGTCCTCGTTCATTCCGTCGCGTTAGCAGCGGATCCCGATTCATCGACTTTCTTCGGTGGCACCTTGCTCTTGTCTGGCTCACCTTCGCTTGCGTCTGGGGCCTCATTATTGGTTGCATTCCTGTCAGCTTCACCCGGTGGTGTCTTGGGTTGCAGCAGGATTCCTGCCCCACGTTTTTGCCACGCTGCTGGGAGTTCCCCATCAGAGCGATTCGCCATTTGCTGTAGCACGGTTAGGTCCATTGAATTGCTACGGAACATGTATTCTCCACTGCCCAACAGGAGGTGTGCACCGTTGGGATGGTCGCTTTCGAATCCGCCTACATAGCCTGGGGCAAGTAAGGGTGAGTCGGGTTGCAGGTAACGGATGCGAGCCAGACCGGAATTGATTGGGTGGCCGCCGTCTCTGAGGCTCGCACGGGTACCACTCATCCAGCCCAAATCCTCACGTGCAGGCGAAAGCATTTCGCCGATGAAAAGCGTGTAGCCCAAGCCATCAGTGATGTCGCTGTCCGTCATCTTGCGGTTCAAGATAAATGTGCCGTTGTTGGTGGTGTCGATGGGGGTTTCGGTGGAACCGGTAACACCCGCGTAGCACGTCGCGTTATGTCGGATTCCGGTTGCCGATGGGCAGATGAAAGTAGGGATCCGAAGTTCTCTGACCTCCTGGTTCTGACTCGCGTAGACGCTGGCGTTCTGATCAATTGCATCGTAGATCACCTTGGAGTCGAGCATCGGAAGAATCGCTGCTGCCCAATTGTGATGGAAACCCTTGGGTTCGCTGGCAATGGGGCCGTTCTTTGCCTGAGTGCCGATCGGGTAATGCCCGTTGGTCAGATTGTACGATGACAGTGCGAGCGATATCTGAACCAGATTCTGTTCGCAATTACTGCGTCTTGCCAGTTCCCGCATGCCTTGGAGGGCTGGAGACAGCATGCCGATCAACACTCCAATGATGGCAATGACCACCAGTAGTTCCACAAGCGTAAACGCAGCGCGATGGAGCCGAGTTTCAGCTAACAGGCATTTCATGTCTTGGGTTCCAATAAGTGTGCCCGGGTGCGTCGATGATTTCATGTTCACGGCTCTGTTCGGGTCAATGAGTCACGTTCGTCGTTGCCGATCATCCATCTTGCGGTGACTCTACCACCGTCACGGATGACCTCGATCCGCTCATCAGATTCCACATCCAATGGCAGAGTGATTTGGTTTGGGCGATTGGTACCAGGAGTACCAATCACGCATTCGATTGCAGTCTCGAGTTGCATTTTGGACTGGCGTTGGCGCTCCCCGACTCGTTCGCTGATAACGCCGCGAAGCGCTGATTGCGTGCAAGCCATCACAATCACTGCAGTGACAAAAATCACCATCAGAAATCCTACGCCTGTACGGTTGGGGGCAGAGGTCAGCCTGATGCCAGCAGTCAGTTGCACGCCTTCTGTCTTTGGCTCTCTTTTACTATTCATTGTTCACTTTCCCCCTGTTTCATCATGCCTTCGATGATCCAAGACATGTTCCCCCCTGTCAGTGTTACTTGCAATGTCAGTAGGGCATCTGCAGTGTTCATCTGCGGTTCTGAGCCCTTGGGCAACAGGAAACGCTCCGTCTGTGTGGTCTGTTCGCCAGCTGTTTCGGTACGCGTCAACGTGCTATCTGCCTCATTCCAGTCATAAACCGTTTGTGAAGAATCGTGAGGCAGAGTGACGGGCCACGCAAGGGTTCCTGTATTGGTGATCGTTGTTCGCGCCGCATCGTCACGCAAGAAGTTTGCAATACGATGAATGTCTCGTCGGCTTTGTCTGCCGTGCGCAGATTCGATACCTTCCTGTGTCAGGGAATTGATGATTGTGACGCTTGCAACCGCCAGCGTGGTTAAAAGCGACAGTGTGATTAATGTTTCAAGCAGAGTGTATCCAGCCGCTTGACGCAGACCGTTCCGACGCGTGGCGTGGTGTGGATTCTTGGACTGAACCGTTGACGTCACGGCTGGATCCCTGGCCGTGCCGTATTGCGGCTCGCCTTGGTTAACGTGCGGCAGGTTCTTATTCGATGCCATCTACTGGTCCCCCGTCTTGTTCCGTGGTTGTGGCAGATGTGCCGGCGGGATCGTTACCGCTTGGGGGCACGTTGTCAGGCATCAGCAGGTTCCAGCAATGTGCAACGGCAATCGGGGTCTCTTCCTGACTGACTGTGATTTTGAAATGAAGGCCACGCTGAGCGGACCCGGATTCACGTTGGTCGTTGAACTCAGTGTGGCTGATCGTTACTTCGAAGCCTTGGGGTTTCGACAGATCGCTTTCAACGTCTTTGACGAATGCGGCAGCGTTCGCGAGTGTTGCCTTTTTCAGTCGTTGTTTGGCGTTGTCAGCGATTAGCACTGCAGCGGTGTGTGTGTTTGCCTGTCGTTTCAGTTGATTCGCCGATTGAGTCCATTTCACCAACGCGATGGAACAGCTTGCCAGAATCACCGAGGCAATCACGCATTCAATCACCAGGCTGCCAGCCCTTGTGCGTGTTGGGATTCGTCTTGATTGCGTTTTTTCTATCATGGTTTGCAGCGATGTACTCAGTGGTGCAAGCGAACCTTCGGTTCCAGTGTTGTGTGCGGTGCTTCTTCTGGAAAAACGTTTGTGTGCATACATCGTGGATTGATGGATTGAAATTTGTTAAAGCTGAGTGATCAAATCGGTCAGCTCGGTGAAAAAGGCGGTTGCGAATGGCGCTGCAGCAGATGCCAGGCAAAGAATTGCAGCCGGATAACCGATCGCCATAACCCAGTTCAGGTTGGCATCTGCATGTCTTATGTCCTGATTGCTGATGTTTCTCAGGATTTCAGCTTGTCGTGCTGATGGCGCGTCTTCAAGCCAAGCCTTGTCCGCTGTACTGATCCAGCCTGCGTGATAGATGACATTCGCGTCAGTGTATCCACTGTTAATGGCTCGCAACGCTTTTTTGAACTGCCGACGAGTTATGCCAGAATGGATTTTGGCCCCAATCGTGCAGAACTCATCCAGTGGGACGTTGTGCTCCAGGCTGGTCGCGACACCCGCTAGAATGGCAGATTTTCGTGCTGCTTTCACAGGTAGCAACGGAATCCATGATGGGGCAAGAAGTGCTGGAAGCAAACCAAGAATTGCAACGAGGTAAAAACACATCGAACCGAAACCGATCGCTAAAGCAACAAACGCCAAGTAGTGTGCTGCCCAGTCACGCGTCGATCCTCTGGTCTGGATCGCCGATTCTTCAAGAAGGCTATCCAGGACGGGCGCAAGAAAGGTTTCAAAAAAAGTCGATGCAGCAAATGCCGCGAAGCAGACAAGTATCAGGTAAAACAACTGGCTGGCCACGGAAAGATTGTTGTTTTGGCGGTGTGTCGTCTGGCGAGTGGTAACTCGTTTGGGATCGGGCTGGACTGCAGTTTCAGGCAGGCTAAGTGCCATCGCCGTTTCGATTTCCAAAGGTAAACGGGATAACCATGCGGCAGAAAATGGTTCCTCGCCTGCTGTCAGACGCCGGGCGAAGGCAGTGCACTTGGTACGTAGTGGGCCCGACTTGGAAAATGCCACAGCCGTATCTTGGATTTGACCGTTAATCTGAATGGTCGTGCGTAAGGCAGAGTTGAAATTCTTTATGTAATTTCGACGCTTGGCTGCCACGAAGTGCGCATAGAAAAGAGCGAAGAAAAAGCTTATCAAGAGCCCGACAAAGCTGAATAGATAACACAGCAGCAGGGCGGCAATAAGCAACACGACCTTGCTCAACATTGAGAGGCAGGTTCTTCCCGCTGACGAAAATTTGGATGGTGTTTTCATTCGCTAAAAACCAAATTGCTGGATGCCGTTGGTAAGCGCACGATAGAAGTCGCCGAAGGTTGATGTAATCGCCAGCCACAAAATCAGGCCAGCCAATAGAGTCGATGCTACCGGAACTGAAGCCACTAGCAGGCTCCACGTACGTTTCGCACATGCATCATAGTGGTGCGCGACGGCTTCCCAGTCCTGATGTGCCATTGAATCGGGGTGCGACATGATGGTCTGGAAGACCGCTTCGTCAGGGCGGGAGAAACTGACTTCCTTTATCGCTTGTTGCCCAGCCTCCACGCTTGTAGCCGCCTGTTCAAGCCACTGCCGGTGCGACGCACAGCAAAGATTTTTGGCAGTCAGGCGAAACGCGGTAGGGTACGGGATACCAAGCGGAAGCAAGTGGCTCATGGCATGGCCAATGGTTGTCCAGTCGATGTCGTTTCGAAGTTTTCGGAAGAAAGGGATCAGGTTCAATTTCCATGCGATTGGAAGCAGCCCCCAAAGGACACATATCGACAGGAAAATCATGACCGCCTGCAGTGCATCACCCGAATGTGCACCAGACTCGGGTGTTCCGGTTTGGAATATTTCCATCACTTCAACTGTAGAAGTTTCAAAGTGCCATGTCATTAGTCCGCTGAGGATTGAGACGGTCAGGACAGTCAGCCAGCTTGCCAAGGCGCAGTTGGAGAGACGACGCAACATCATGTCTCGTTGGGCGCTGTACTCGACCCACTTGCTCAGCGCCGACCCACCCACGTCAGGCCTCGACATGAGTTGGTCGCGAATTGGGTCAGATGTTGCTATTCCTACCATGCGATTAATTGACCGTAGATCGGCGCAATGAAGAGGGCGGCGGCGAGAAGTATGAAAACGCAGCCGAATGTAAAGCTGACTAGTTGAGGCAGAACGATGTTCAGCAGTTTTTCCCGGCGGCGTGCCTTCTGTTCGTAGCTATACGCCAAGTGACGCAATTGCGCTCGCTTGCTGATGGAGCTGACGTTGGTGGGATCAAAATCAGTCGCCTTTGCCCGGGCTGCTTCATCAATTTCGTGTGCCTGTACGGTGAATAAGTTATTCTGAGGTCCCAGCAACTGCACAATTCTCGGCGTCGTGAATGATGGGTCCTTGATGCCCAGAAGCTCAGTTTCTTCCCCCATCAGCGCGGCTGTGTGAATCGCGTCGCTTTCGGGCACATTGCTGTCAAGTTGAGATGCAAGTGTTGTGCAGAACAAGCTTTGGTTCCACGTCGACGGGAAGCCGCGACGACGGGGTAGGATAAGAATGGCTCCCACAAGCATTGCAGCGACGACGCAGGGCGGTATCCACCAACCGTCTTCTATCCAGAACGAAATGC
>JAPOKD010000985.1 GCA_029977825.1 Planctomycetota bacterium
ATTCTCGATCTTATTTGCGACGCAAGCCTCAAGCTGACATTGACATCACATCAGCTGGCATCCTAACGTCCGCGAGTCCGGTGAAGTGGCGATAATCTGCGTCGACTTTGCCGATTTTGTGGATTCGTTCAACGCTGGGTGCCGATGACCCAGATCGAGGCAGTCCGGAATTCATGTGTCATAGGTTGGCAGGATGCTTAGAAATACCAAACGAACAATAGTAGTGGTCACCACCTGTACGCTTGCAGGTATGGTCTCATCAGGATGCTCCATGTCGGGGCGAAATCTGCTCACGCTGAAGAAAAAGGAACCACCTGCAGAGGTTCTGGCGGAGAGTGGTCCCACCTCGAGTTTTCCAGTACCACCAAGCTCTCAGGCGACTCCCAACGCGATCGCGTCTGTGGCTGGCGGTACTGCTGCTCCCGCATCAAATGCACCACAGCCCTCATCGCAGCCCGCGCAGCTTGCCGGCTTAAGTGCGTCTCCCGGGTACTCGACTTCAGCTTCACCCTCGCCAACCGCACCCAACCTGGCAGCAGCGCAGGCGAATGGTATCTACGGTAACACCACCGCACAATCCGCTGGCTTTCAGTCTCCCGCTTCACCACTCGCCAAGCCCAGTGGTTACACATTTGGGAGCAAGGCATTGACCCCCAAGGCTGACGCCACGGGAACTGCTTTTGCCATGTCAGACATTGCGAAACCCGAACCCGAAGTTTCAGCAACTGCAAGTAGCGGTTTTACTGTTCCAGAAACATCATTTGCGAAGCCTGCTTCCTCTGGTTACCCGACTGCACCTGCGATTCCGCAGGGAGGTTTCACACTGCCAACCAGTGGTACTGCCGCCGCAGCAATCACTCCACCGAAGTCTGATATCAACGGTTTTGAGACGCCTGCCCCGGCACCCGGAGAGATTCTCCCGCCAGCAGCGACTTCACCAGCGTTCTCAACTGCAAGCACTGCATTGGAAACGGCTACCCCATCTGCAGTCCTTGCACCATCCTCCACGGGCGGCACATCCGGCGTTGGCGGTTACACGCCAGGCAGCACTGGCTCGGCAACCGGTTATCCGAGTGGAACAGAAGCACCTGCAACTGGCGGTTCGATTTACAGATAATCCGAACGCAGCCATGAGTGTTGCTCACCAACAGATCTGGTCCGCATCAAAGATCGGACCTTCGACACAGGTCCGTTTGTAGTCCCATTCGTCGGGGCCGTCTTGACGGACTTGGGCAACGCACGAGAAGCAGATACCGATCCCACAGGCCATGGGTGTCTCCATGCTGACTTGGCAGTCGATATCGGCCGCCAAACAAGCTTCTGCGACCTTTTCCATCATGATCTCGGGACCGCAAGTTACCACGCGGATGCTTTCTCCCGAATCGGCAAGCTCAGCCAGACGATCACGAAGGACGTCAGGTACGAGCCGTTGTTGGCCTTGTGAGCCATCGTCGGTACACAGCGTGACCTGGAAACCGGCCTTTTCAAAGTCATTCACGCCAGCAAGTAAGCTTGCGCGACGGGCGCCATAAATAAATTCGACTGCAGGTGCCCATCCATTTTCTCTTGTCTCATCACCAAAATCCTGTAGCCCCATCGCTTCCTTTCCCAACAGCAACATTGGTGTTTGGCCGATGCCCCCCGAGACCATGATCAGGCGATCACAGCGGCGATTGGCAAATCCGTTACCTAGAGGGCCCCAGAGAGTAACTTGCGTTCCCAGGGGAGATTCTGCCAAGGCTGTCGTAAAAGTACCCTTCTTGAGGTACACCAGATCAATCCAGACCGGGGTGCCTGAATCGTCACAGACAACGTCGTAAACAGCGAGTGCACGACCAATCAGTGGAGCATTAGTGCCTGCTAAGCGAACCATTACGAATTGCCCCGGGACCAGTGCCTTGGCAAGTGGTTCCGCAGCAACTCGGATCAGGTAGGTCCCCTCACCAATTTGATCGTTGCGCTCAAGTGGTGCATTGATCTGGTGCATGGCATCCGCGTAGTAGTCGGCATGCAGTTTTGACATCTATTTCCTGCGTTTTCGATTGGGACCAGA
>JAPOKD010000033.1 GCA_029977825.1 Planctomycetota bacterium
ATCAGCCCGCACAGCCGGTGGAGAACTTGCTCTACTGGCCAGTGCACTGAAATCAGTTGCCTCATCCTGTCCACTGACGAGGCTCGCCAATTCTGCCAGATCAATTCCATCCAGTTGCGCTGCAAGATTGGATTGTTGCCCAGAATCCAGTTGCGACCAATGGCGCAAAACATGCTGCTGGTCATACTGAGCCAACAGTTCTTTTAAGTCATCTAAATTCAAAGGACTACCTATCACCCGTTCAAACGATTGCTCTGGTTTCAAAGTTGTGGTTTCTCACCGCCCCACGAAGGCTACAAACTGCTTCAACGCGAACAATTACTCAAGCCGAAAATGCCATTTCTGCGACTCGTACCTCTGCTCTCGCAACTTCAGCACCTGACTTTGTAAGTCTTTCGCATCCACCCGCTCCCTTACTTCAAACTTGTCGACCAAATGCGCTGCCAGCTTTGTAGAATTCACTGGCACATTCGTTACAAAAGTCGCGTGATCTCGGCCCTCACGATAATCCGGTTGACGCGGCGCTGTGAGCAAGCAGCGGGACAACATTGCCAAATCGAAGTCGTATAGAACGGTTCCGTGATACAAAATCCTGTCCCGAGTCACGCGCAGGCTATTGCCTGAGCATTTCCGATTCTGCCACGTCAGGTCGCAGATTCCCTGCAAAGTTGCTGACGGAAGTTGCTGCTGAACGGCAGCCAAAACACGCGACATCACGTACTGATGCGCTGCGTCAATTTTCCTCAACCCTTCATGGACAGCGTGATCGAGAACAACGCTGTACATCAAACAACCAGGCCCGGCAACGACCGACGCGCCACCGGTGCAGCGTCTCAGGATCGGGATCATCATTGCCTGACAATAGTCGACATCAATTTCCTCACGAATACGACTGGATCGACCCGCAACTACCACAGGCTGCATGAATTCCCAGACGCGTAATATTTCCCACGGCTGAAAACTGCCCAAGTCCGCTGAGTCCCTCATGAGAATAGCCTCATCCAGCGCCAGATGATCAGCTGGATCAGTCAAATCATCCAACATCTGAAACATGTTCATCCCTTTGTTAGTTGGAACGCAGCGATTCCAGAAGAGGCATCGTGCTCACACGCTGCACTGCTGCCAATCCAGCACACAATCCAAAAACTGCAATGCCGACCAACAAAACCAGCGGCTCCACGATAGGTGGTTCCAAACCATTGATCAAAGCATGAGGCAACACAGCCAAGACAGCACAAAACGCTCCACATCCGATCCCGAACAACAACAACGTTGCTGTTTCCCCCATGACCACGGAAATCAAACGCTGTCGACTGAACCCGATGGCCCGCATGACGGCCAACTCCTGACGCCTCTCAAGAACACTTCGCATCTGCGCAACCGCCAGCCCAATCGTTCCCAATAAAAGCCCAAGCGCACCTAGACTCTGAAACGTTCGCAAATAGGTATTCTGTACTGCCAGCATCGTTGACAGGACTCGATTAGCGTCCGTGACATCCATCCCAATATCACCGAGCCGATTTTCCAAAACACTGGCCACTTCAGCAGTTCGATTCTCGTCCACCGCAATGAGGAAGTACTGATATCCACTGATGTCGGGGAAAACCGATTCAAAATTGTTTTCACTGATCATCAGTTTTCCTTGCAACATGGAATTGGCAAGTAACCCCACGACGCGGAAGTAGGTCAGCTTTCCCGGTTCATATTCAAAGGCACGAACTTCACCGACACCTTTCATCATCTGCAGACTCCACATCGCTGTATTCTGATCAATGATCACAGGGATAGGGTCGCTTTCAGTACCTTGGGCCTCGACGTCAAGGGCATCCCAGGGCGATTGGCCCACAGGCATGCCACCATCGGCTGCCCACTGGAAACCCGGCAGACCTGTCGATGTATTATCAAACAGTTTGCTTAATGATTCCGGAATTCCGACTACCGTTGGCCGAGTGGCTTTGTAGAGGTTATTGCAACTTGCATCCTGCCCCAATCGTAAACGCAACGGAGCAATTGTTGCTTCTGTCAATAGGCGAGCGTCTGGCCCAAGCATTTCAGAGCGGACCTGCATCTGCCTGAGATCTCTGGAAAGTGTTTGTGCTGACTGTCCGATCAAGGTAAACCCACCTGTTCCTTCCGTACCAGGCTGAAGGCGAAAAGCTGATATCGCCATGATTAAAA
Organism: Planctomycetota bacterium; assembly: GCA_029977825.1. GTDB lineage: Bacteria > Planctomycetota > Planctomycetia > Pirellulales > Pirellulaceae > Rubripirellula. The sequence goes on from JAPOKD010000033.1 coordinate 2,179, forward strand.
AAGCTGCTGTCGCCATCAGACCAATTGTCATCGTACTCCGAAGAGGATGCCGCGAAGCATTACGGCTAATGAGTTGACGAAAAGTGAATAAATTCTGACCGCCATTTGTGGCAAGACGACTTGGACTCCGCAAACAGGCATAAATGAACAACAACGCAGCAAGTAGCAGTAACATTCCTCCGCCAACAAACGCGCCTGCTGCAATTTGCCCTGCTGCTGTAGCGCCAAACGCCCCCACCGCGATTGCGACACAACCGAGCCCTGCAGCGACCAAAGGCAACCGGCCTCGACCAGCTTTTCGATCGGCCATTTTATCGGTATCACGCTGTGAAAGCAGATCCTGAGCATCAAGATGCGTCAGCCAACGAGCAGTCCTCCACAGCGTCACTGCTGCAACCGCCCATCCCGCAGATGACCCGATCAACAAACTTTGAAACGTCCAGTGAAAGGTCAGAAACGGTACCGTCACAGCACCCACCCACAAGGAACGTAACGCCCACAACACAATCCACGCATAAAGGAAACCGCCCACCACTCCCAGCACGACACCTGCCGCGGCAACCAACAGTCCTTCTTTGAGCACCAAGCCTGCTACACGCCCAGGGGTCCATCCCACCGCTAACAATGTCCCGAATTGACTCATGCGTTGCGTGAGTCCCAAACGAAATAACATGGCGATCAACATGACCGCTGCCAGAATCACAAAGAAACTCAACGAAAGAAAGAGTCCATCAAAAGGAGTCGTTCCGCTGGACGCAGCTAACTGTTGTTCGCGGATCGGTATGATCGACCAGCCCAACTCGGAATAGGATGGCTTGAGGATTTCCAAAAGACGCTGACTCAGCAGACCGACATCGGTCGCTGCCGATGTCGAGATACGCATGCCAGTAGTCTCGCCGAAACGACTGCCGAATAATTGCTGCCCTTGCTTCAGGGGCAAAAATGCTTTCGGCGTCAAACGGTATTCATTCCAATAAATATCATCTTCTTTGCTGATTTCTCGTTCTAACGGGAAAGGCAAATCCCAATCACTGATCGAATCCTGATCAGTGACACCTGGCACGGAGGGTGTGAGATCAGGATCGTTATAAACCGTGGGTGCTTGGTCAAAAGTGGCTTCGCGGCGACGCCGGTATGGCTTTGCGGGTCGCGTGATCGGAACAACATCAGTCACCACTGCAGCAAAAAATCGTTCGATTTCCTTCCCATTCTCTACTTCAGGTTCATAATAGGCAACGCGTAACGGAGTCCCCCTGGTTGCGCCCAATCGGTCCGCAGTCCACTGATTCAGCACCAACGGAATGACTTCAGTCGCCGGAGCTTCTTCTGGAGATCGAACATCCCTCGAAATCGAAGGAAGCTCGTAGTTCAATGGTAGCTGAGGACGGCTATCAACAGCAGTGATGGTGCTGTAGGGCACTGTAGCTACCACCTCACCGTCCTGATTCAGACGCTCAATGGCATTTGCGAGATAGGTCGTTGTCTCAGTCAATTCGTCTGCGGGAAAAGCCTCCCTGATACGATCAACTGCGATCGCGGGCAGCAACAATCGCTCGCTGGTCAACCAGAAATAGTCGTAGACAGTCGTCGGCTCGCCAGACTCGGGTTCAAAGCGCCGCTCGACACGTTGCAAGGTAAGCCCGAGGTCAGCCAGGCTAAGATTGAAGTCCTGAAGCGTTGCTGGCTGATCAAGCAGAAGCGCATTGGCCTGCCCTTCCCTTTCCAGAACCTGACCCACAGTTGCACGATTGACAAATATGTTCCGCGGTGCAGCCTGACTTGGTGAAACAGAAAAAATTCCCAGTCCTCGATCCGGGACGATCTCCACGATTCGCATTCGAGGCAAACCCTCACTTGCAGAGTCCCGCTTTCCAAGAGGACTGTCGGCGGGTACCGCTTGCTCAACAGGCAGGCGCAAAGTCAACAAATCACCAACTTGCACACCCAATTCGGAGGCCATCGACTGATTCACGATCACACTGTCATCGTCGAGTGTTGGTGGTTCCTGCATCCCCGAAACATCAAGTCGCCAAAAATTGCAATCGCAACCAACGATTTGGACCGAACCTGCTCTGCGAATCGAATCATCGTCGCCACGAAATTCAACGATACCGTTCTCAAACAACATCAAAGCGACCGGATCCAGATTCGCACTGGTCAGACCATCAACCTCGAAGAACCCGCCCGGAAAAATTGCGTTCTCTGTGTTTCCGAGCCGTTCAATGGTAAGTCCACGCAAGCTACCCCGCATCGAATCGCCGACCAGCAAGGCACCGACAATGACTGCAGTTGCTGTTGCAACCCCCAACGCTACCGATCCTGAGACCCGCCAGGAATACCGCATGCTGGCGCGAATAAAACGCAACATTGTGAAAGGTGTCATCGTACCTGACCCCTGCAAATCAGCCATTTATCTGTCTCTCCAACCATCGCAACGTGTCACCGTTTCTGCACCAGCAAGTCCTGCACCGAAAGCAGCCAAAGAAGTATCTCTGCTATTGCGGATCCCGTCCGTGGAAATCAACCGTCCGACCAGCCTACCCGTATATGCTTACCAGTTGCCTGTTAAATTACCAACTGGCCGCGTCCGTAATTCTAAGGTCATCGCCAGTTCATATCCCTGAGGCTCCTCTTTTTTGCCCATTTCAGACATGCATTCATCGAATCAGCTTGTGATGGTGATCACCACCGTGGCGTCACACAAAGATGCGGAAAACCTTGCCCGTCAACTCATTGACGACTGTCTGGCAGCTTGTGTGCAAGTCGAAGGTCCTGTCACCAGTCACTACAAATGGGAGGGTATTGTCCAAGCATCCACTGAATTCCGATTGACGATAAAAACGGGCAACGCGTGCTGGCAGGATCTCAAGAAGCAACTGGTGAAACTGCACCCCTACGAACAACCTGAGATCCTCATGTTGCCTGTGACCGATACCACTGAGGGATACCTGAATTGGACAATTGAGAATTCACGTTAACGAGAAATTCCGCGACTGGCCTTTATGACCGAAGATGCCTGTGATACCCGTCAGCATGGTGGTGCACGCTCGCCGACTGTGGAAACCTGCACCCTGCCATCTGGGCCCTACTCAAATCCTTCGACACCTGGCGGCGGGATCAACTGTCCACCCACTCGCCCCAACTTTGGCTTCGGCCAGAATCTGGGTTCGATTGAAAATCCGATCCCCACGTTATCGCGTCCCTTGTCATACGTCATGCCAACGCGGACCAGGAGTGACTCGCCGATCCGAGTCAGACCAGCTGACTGGGAAACATTCCCAGTACTGCTGAAATCATAGCTCAGCCCGTTCGAAATGATCCACTTTTCGTTTAGTCGATAATCAAGGCTACTTCTGAATACTGTGCTGCTAACTGGCCCTTCCAGTGACAACAAGCCCAAATAGACATCGCCCATACCAGGGCGGGTACTACGGACCCCGGCGCTGATCGAACGGAGACCTCCATCGAAAAAGTCAAAGTAACCATCACTCAGAAGCGAGACGCGATCACCCACTTGATACCGCATATCATAGGTGGCAGGTCCCACCGACTTTCCAAAGTTGTCACGCTCCGCATCGGGAAAAATAAGCAGATCCAAGTCCAACTTGAAGAGGTCTACAATGCGTTCAAGACCCGGAAGGCCCCGCTTGGTTTGCAACCGCTGATGCAAACCAATTCGCACTTGTTGCAAATCAGCGGCCACGACGTCACTGGGGCTGGCAACCAGTTTCTGTATACCCTGCCGAAACGCATAGTCCCTTGTCTGATAACGTGTGCGACCCAAGGTCAGAGGATTGCTCCGCAAGAAACGTGATCGGTATTGCTGCTGTGCATGATCATCAAGCGGATTGTAAAGTGGAAGTGCATCAAGATTTGAATTGCTGTCAGCATAAAAATATTCGGCCTGCCACTCAGCTTTGTGCGCAAGTCCACGAATATTCAACAAGCTGCTTTGAATGGTCGGGTCGACACGCGAAGCAGGGAGTGTGGCAACGACCCCTCCCTGGCCGAATAATCGTGTCAGCGATTCGCCATTCGAAGCCTCTCCGTAATAGGATGCTTCCCCGGAAATACTTGGCACGACCCTGACTGGGCCAAGCTGAACTGGCAACGCAAGTTTTTGCCGCGTTCCGGTAACAATGCCGGAAGCATTTTCCAGGCCAACGCTTTTCAAACCAATAATTCCTGGCGGTGGCACAATCGGCGAATACATACCGTTTTCAGGCGCAGTCTCAGGAAAATCGCCAACCTGCAGGCGAGAATAGCCGATTTTATTGTGGGCCGACCAAGTGAAGCGATCCCCAAAAATTGAACCGCCAATCATGTAGTGATCCAACATGGGCAGGTTTTCAGTGGTCGTAAAAAAGTCGTTGACGCGAGCTTGCCCGGTTAGATCAAACAGATGGCTATTATGATATTTTCGCAATCGTAAAGCTGTGCTCTCGTTGATGTCACGATCCCACTCGCTTTCGAAATATTGATCCAGAAAATTACGATCACTGATCCAACCGAATTCGGCAATCAACTCAACATTAGGATTCAAATAGTGCCGATGCCGCCACAGAGAGCGGCCACGAAACTTGGTTGGAGGTGGTAAATCGCGTCGCCCTGCACCTAAGTCATCCGTCCCATCGTCGTGAATCAGCCAGGTATCAAAATAGCCGTCAACAGGGCCATTGATTCCGAAAATGGATGGCAAGCTGTACTCAAGCATGGTTCCGATCGCAGGACCACGCGCACTCAGATAATCCAGCGACATTTCCCAATTAGTACCGGCCGGCGCATTCTCGATGCCAAATAACTGAAACAGATCAAAATCAAGTAACAGCTGAGTACCGAAGATCTGATCGTTTCGTAATTTCACGCCTGAAATGTAGTATCCGGGTCTCTCCAAACTGGTTGAGAACGTAGGCCAGTAGAGTATGGGAACGCCGCCAAAATAAACAAAGTTGTCACGACTATTAACAAAGGCTTCGCTACGACTGGTGGGTAAACCGGTATTGGGATCTGGCATGATTCGTTGACGGTCAGTCAGTTGCAGACGTTCACTCTGCAACCAGTACTGCGGCACACCCATTCGACTGCTCGTCACGGCAGCATCAAACGCTATGAAATTACCCGCGGCGACTTGCTGTAGTACATCTGCCTTCAGACGTACGACACCGAGATAATTTGGGATGGTGGTGATAACTTCTGAATCCAGCACCATGCCCTGCTGCGTAGCGATGTTGTAATACATCGAGTTGGCATAAATGATCCGCTCGCCCTGACGAAACACGATATCCCCTTCCAGATAGATTTCTCCATCGGAGGGCGGGCTCGCGTTCGAGCGATTGAACAGGGATCCCACTTCGGGCAACCACCCCACCACACGATCGGCCGACAGCGAAATGGTACCCAGGTCCATCATGCCACCCGGAAGGCTGACCGTTACGTCGCGAATCAGAACGGTAACTCCACCCCTCGCCAAAACCACCGTATCGCCCAACTCAGGACGTGGCTTCATTTCAATCTGCAACTGTGTTGAGCCGTCTCGCGCTCCGATCTCAATCGACTTGGTACCTCCACCTGTCAGAAAACGTACTGATGAAGAATCATTTGAATTAGATGCAGGAGCTGGCAGCACATTTTCTGGCTGTGGTGCAATGATCGACTCCTCGAATTGCACCTGTTGAAGATTGGCATCTGCATGCGAAATCGAATCCAGCCACTCATTCGCCGGGAATGCATCAGGAGTCGGCAAGTAGCGAAGCAGGTCGGGTTCATCCGCTGGCTTCTTGAGTACACGGGGTGCAACGATCCGCGGGTCATCCAGAGTCAGCAACGTCAATGCTCGTGGCGGATCATTCTTTTTAGAGGAGTCACCTGCAATCACAATCCGCGTGCGGACACGACCTACGGGCCCATCCACCAACAGCAGCATCGAATCAGCTCGAACCGACCGATCACCATGAGACAACTCGCAATCACCCTGCAGGAACGATACCTCTGCATCGTTCATCTGCCACCGGGAAACAACGTTGCTCCGAACATGAATTGCCTCGGAACTGACTTCCTGACTTGCCGCCTGATGTGACGTCCAAAAAGCACACAGCGAAACAACGAGAATCCGCGCAGCAGAAAATCTGGCAGACGACGCTATTCGTCGAATTCCGAGCCTCCGTGGTCCAGTGGTGGCTTCCTTGCCGCCCAAGTTGACTGCTTCCGTTACGAAAAAGATGAAATCGCGCTCAAACAGAACGCATCGGGAGTCTACGAATTGATTTCAGACAGTCACAAGCTTGAAACCGACAATTGCGACCGTAAATCGGACGGTTTCCGGAATAGATTTCGTGGAACAGGGCTTTGGCAGGCGTGAAACTCATTTCCGGCTGGATTCACTGGCTGCTGCGGCCCCAGCCTTCGCCTCAAATTCGCTTTTAAATTTGAAGGTTTCGGTAATTCTCCTGCGGATCAACGCGGCCCATTGGTCGTACCCCGCTTCGTTCAAATGCAAGCGGTCACGAACAAACAACTCATCCCGGGGCTTTCTCTCAGGGTCCAGGTAATGCTCCGCAGTTGCAATAAAGTGCGTGTCAGGTGTTGAAAGTGCGATCTCGCGTAAACGTGCATTCACTTTACGAATAGCAGGCCACGCCGAATACCGCTTCGAGGTTGGGGTCACCTCAATCAGAAACACCGGAGCATTAGATTGGTGTCGTTGCGACACTGAAACAATGTACCTAACCAATTCTTCAACTTGATCGGGTGTGTGATCCCCGGGCTTTCCTTGAACATCATTGCCAACAAAAATCACGAGGGCCCGGTATTCATGCGGATGCAACAGACGTTTCGCGAAAACAGCAACATCACTGTACTTCGCCCCTCCATAACCTCGTTGAATCGTCTGAAAGGGTGCCATATCAATCGCGATATCAGACCATCTTCGAATGCTACTGCTACCGATGAACATGATTGCGTCTTCTGGATCACTCTCTGTGGCATCACGAGCCTCAAGGTTTTTAATATCTTTTTCCCACCTTCGAATTGCTTCTTCGCGATAGCGTGCGAGAAAACTGTCATCAGAGGTGACTTCCGTTGCCCTGACCGTTGAATCTCTTGAGTCACCCTGAAAAAGCCAAACCTTACTGATCGTGAGAGCTATTACCAAACACAGCAGCACAATACTTCGCATTTAAACTTCACCGAAAGAATTTCACTTTTTACTTGCAACACAAATTGATGGTGAAACAAATTGCCATAGTTGTTTCCGCAACCCTGTTCATCCACAACCGCAGCGACCTGCCGGATTTTAGCTTAACCTAACTCAGGACAAAGTGCGCCTACTATCTGTGCAGCGGTTCGTCTTTCCGGTAATTCCATCATACAATGCACTGAGTGGTATCACACCGAGTCGTATCCGATCAGGTCCTGACCGGATACCAGTTCCTGACTACTGAAATTCCAATTCGACACGTCGCCCTGACCCGATGAAAACTGATGCTAAACCTGACCATTTCGACCGCGATCCCACGATTTCTTTTTGTCTTGCCGTTGATGCTGCTTTCCGAATTGACATGGGGACAGGAAAACACAGCACAACAGAACAGCACCGACCAGACATTAATGGAGTTACTGGATCAGGTCTGGGATTTTGAACTCGAATCGTCCCCATTGATGGCAACCAATGTTGGAGACCCACGTGGGCAGGATCGCCTTGCCGACGACAGCTTACTCGCCATTCAAGAACGAGCAACTCAGCGTCAGGAGTTTCTCGATAAGCTCGAAGCCATCCCCGTAGACAACCTCAGCGAGGGAAAGCGGATTGACCATGAATTGCTTCGTCTACGACTTGAAGGTCAACTAGCCGACTTTCGCTTCAAAACCCATTTGATGCCCATCAATAATCGTGGCGGTTTTCACATCCGGTTTCCGGAATTGCCCCGCGTCATGGCCCCAAAATCCGAAAAGGACTTTGCAAACTATATTGCCCGCCTGAAAGATTTTGACCGTTATACCAATCAGCAGATCGAGTTGCTCCGAGGGGGTATCAAAGCCGGATTGGTTCAACCAGCAATCATCATGCGAGATTCACTCTCTCAGGTTGAATCGCATCTTGTCGACGACGTGACGAAGTCTCTTTTTCTGGCAAACATCGCTACGGAATCAAAAAGCAGTCTTGGTACCGAGAGATGGAATCGAATCCAGAAAAAAATCGAGGACGCCATCAGACACAGCGTGATCCCAGCTTATCAACGCTTTGCAGATTTTCTGAGAACCGAATATCTGCCTGCATGTCGAGGGCCAGTGGGAGCATCGGCGATGCCCCAAGGTCGAGAATTCTATCTCGACCGGGTTCAACGTTTTACCACCATTGAAATTTCACCGGAAGAATTACATCAAACCGGAGTGAGTGAAAACGCGAGAATCCGTTCCGAGATGGAATTGATAAAAGAAAGAGTAAATTTCGAAGGCACACTTGAAGAGTTTCTGGAGCACCTTCGAACAGACCCCAAGTTCTATGCCAAGACGGCTGAAGAATTGATGCAAACAACCGCATTGATCTTGAAGCGTGCAGATGGCCGTTTACCAGAACTGTTTGGACACCTGCCGCGAATCCCATACGGGCTGCGGGAAATTCCTGCGTACGTGGCTCCCCAAACAACGGCAGCCTATTATTGGCCTCCAGCGACTGATGGTACACGCGGTGGCGTGTACTACTTGAACACTTACAACTTGGCCTCTCGCCCGCTGTATCAATTGGAAGCATTATCGCTCCACGAGGCTGTTCCTGGTCATCATCTGCAACTTGCTATTCAGGCAGAACTGGAAAACCTGCACCCCATCAGTCGCGAAAGCAACTTCACTGCATTCATTGAAGGCTGGGCGTTGTACAGCGAACGTCTTGGGAAAGACATTGGATTTTACAAGGATCCTTATCAGGACTTCGGGCGTTTGAGCATGGAGGCTTGGCGTGCGAGCAGGCTTGTTGTGGACACGGGAATTCATTGGATGGGATGGTCCCGGCAGCAGGCGATTGACTATATGACCGCAAACACAGCATTAAGCCCCCACAACATCGTGGCTGAAGTGGATCGCTACATCGGTTGGCCAGGCCAGGCCCTTGCCTACAAAACAGGCGAACTCGCGATCAGTCGTATCCGTCAGCAAGCTGAACAAGCACTCGGAGATGACTTCGACGTACGTTCGTTTCACGACCGGGTTCTTGAAGCCGGTTCCATTCCTTTGCCCCTGCTTGAACAACGAATCAATCAGTGGGTCGACGATCAACGTCAGCCAGACGCGGAATAAAAAATGATGATTTCCGATACAAAGCGGAACTGGCCAGATAGCAACCTTCGGCTCCTACATTCCCATCAGCAGTACTTTGGAAAGCACTCACAGAGCTAGTGGTTTGCCTGACCCTTGATCGTTCTTTGCGCTACTTGCCACGCGTCAACCAGATGCTCTGCATAGGCATCCGGATCCAGCAAACGCTCGACATCTGTCGTCGCTATCTCGATCAACCATCCGTCTTGGTAGGCATCTGCATTGATCAAAGAAGGATCATCAATCGTCAATTCATTGATCTTTGACAATGATCCTGCAACAGGTGAATACAGATCACTTTCAGCTTTCTTGCTTTCGATCGAGCCAATCTGTTCCCTCAAGGCGATCACGGCGGGCGGTTCCACTTCCCAGTCCAAGAAGTAAACATCCTGAAGCAGGCGGACCGCATAGGCAGTCAAGCCAAACCGCCAAACACCCGTACTGCTCTCGCTAGCCCACATGTGATTGGTCGCATACAGGCGATCCCGGGGAAACTCGGCTGTGAACTCTCCCATGGCAAACGAGAAAAATTCTTCCGATCTACTCCCAGTCAACGCATCAACTGAGCCATCGTCACTCACGTGTAGCGTACTCCCTGAAACTCCACTTCAAAAAATGGTGGTAACAAGCCATCCACTCGTAGTAACCCGGCCTGAGTTAATTCAATGGCATCGCCATTCAGCTTGACGTAACCATCGCTGACGTAACCCTGCCATTGCTCAGAAAACGTCTCCCGAATATCCACACCAAACTTCTCTCGAAAATAGCCGACATCCAAGTAGCCACGCTTCAACAGCAGAATCATTTCGCGTACGAGTTTTTGGTGTGGGCTTGGGACAAATCCCCTTCCCAAAGGAAGACTCCCAGATTCGATGGTAGTGAGATATTTCTCGAGATCAGCCAGATTTTGATAATGGACTCCATTGGCATGTCCAAAGCTGGCAATTCCTGTTGCCAGCAAGTCTGCTCCCTTCCAGAGGTTGTCACGATAGCTGAAGTTTACCTTGGTGGGATCTTTGACAACGGTATACGCACTGCTGACGCTGTATCCAGCCTTCTGAAACTCATCAAACGCGTACTCAACCCAAGCCCGCTTGGTCTCCCAATCAGCAACGGGACTCTCGACCTGGTTACCAAGAATATCTTTGCTGTAAACAGTGTTGAATGGTAATTCCATCTGATAGATCGTGACACTCTCGGGAGACAATTCCAGAGTCTTATCGACATTCATTTTCCAGTTGTCCCAGGTCTCGCCAACCATTCCGGAAATCAAGTCGATATTAACATTCGGAAAATCGGCAGCGGCAATCCATTCCCAGGCGTTGAAAACCTGCTTGGACAAGTGGGCGCGACCATTCTCCTCTAACAACTTGTCTGAAAAATTTTCAACACCCAGACTCAATCGCGTAACGCCAAGAACGTCTCTTAGCGTTTTGACTTTGGTCTCGCTTAGCGTTCCTGGTTCGCACTCAAAGGTCACCTCTTCAGCACCGTCCCACGTGATATGCTCCCGCAGTCGATCAGCCAGTTTCGTCAATTGCTTGGGTGAAAGAAAACTTGGCGTTCCACCACCGAAATAAACAAAACGAAACGGCCGTTCGCCCATCACAGGTAATTGACTCACCAGCGAAATTTCGTTGCAAAGGGCATCAACATACCGCTGCACCTCAGCAGCTTTGACGTCGGTAAAAACTTTGAAATAGCAAAACTTGCACCGCTTTCGACAAAACGGAATGTGCAAATAGAGCCCCAACGGGGTTTGCGCACCGGGCGGATGCTCAAGTGCCTCATGCACGGCAGGCAGTTCTTCACGGTTCCACTGACTGTACGGTGGATAATTAGATATGAAGTAACTGCCGACTTCGGTTTTTTTCTTATCGCTAGAAGCGGAAGCCATGAAAAGAAGCCGATCTTGAGGAAATTAATTGTCAGGTCGCTGCCCGCGACATTTTAAGTGTATCCCGGCAGACTACTACAGCCCCTGAGGCAGAAGCGCTGGGTTGATTTTTGAACTCACTGCAGCATCCACGGCGTTTTGATCTTTCTGGCACCCGAAACAGCGAACGACGCCATCATCATCGGCGATGAACAACTCTTGACCGGCAATGGCAGGGCCGGCGAGAAAGGAGCCCCGAATTTCATAACTCCATTTCTCTTCAGTGCCGTTGTCCAGTTCGAGCCGAATCAATCTCCCGTCAGTGGCAGCAATCCACACGTCCTTCCCGGCAATCACCGGTGATGCGTCGGCACGACGGCGAAGCGTATGCCTCCACTTCAGTTTGCCCGTCGCAGTAGAAATCGCATCCACCTGCTTGAATTGACTGCTCAACACGATCAGATCACCAGTAACAGCTGCACTGTTCCGATATTCCTGAGGGCGTTCATCGTCCATGTACTGCCACAGTTCTTTTTCAGCTTTCCAGTCGAATGCCAGCACGACCCCATCCATGATGGGCAGGAAAGCTTTCTCTCCAACGACGCTGGGAGTCGACCCGGTGGGTCCTCCCAGTTCAAGCGTTTTACCCACCGCTTCGCCAGTTTTCAGGTCGACAACGTGCAATTGGCCATCACAACCTCCCAGAAAAGTACGGTCGCCGGCCACTGTCGGGCTGCAACGGATTTGGTCATTAGCTTCGTAAGTCCAGACTTTCTCGCCATCTTTCAAGCGAAAACAATGGAGCTTGCCATCCCCACTTGCAGCCAAAACGTTCTCACCGTGAAAGGCGACAGACCCTTGAATCTCGCCATCAGTGGACTTTCGCCACAGTTCCTTACCGGTCAACGCATTCAACTTATAAAGATTTCCATCAATATCACCGATCAGCAATTGACCAGACTTAACGGAGGGTGACGCAAGAAATCCGGTATCGAAATCGACTGTCCAGATTTCCTTGCCTGAGGCACGGTCAATGGCATAAACCTTTCCCATCACATCCGAAACAAATACTCGATTCCCGACGACGACCGGAGTCGTCTCGATCGCTTCACCAGCTTTGTATTCCCAGATCACTTGCAATTTATCTGGCAAAGTTTGATCAGCGTGGCCCGTCGATTGGGCATCCCCCCGAGCAGTTGGCCAATTGAGCTGGCTCGACTCAGCAGCATCCTGCACCTCCCCAGTGACTTCCCCAGTGGGGGTAGTCCCCGAAGCGGTGTCCGCAAAGTTGCCAGCGGTGGCAGGATCCGCGTTCAAAAAAGTCGCAGTGAGCAACAGCAGGCCCATCGCCCCTTGTGACATCAAAAGCAGCCTGTTTTTAGGGATTGTAACGAACATGCGGAACTCTTCGTGCGGTGTTTCCAACTCAAACATCTGAAAAAACGGGGGTATACCGAAGTGTCTTGCGAATCAAAGGGCCACAAAGCCGATTACTCTTTAATGACCCCCGCTCCCTTATGAGTACCGGTCTATTATAGGCTCTTAACTGCGGAGTCCACCGGCGGGGGGATGATTATTGGCCTCAAGCTGGCCGAGCACGCTTTATGAACCTTTTTTTATCTCCTTAGTTTCCAACAGTCCATGATTTGCGTAACACTCGGTAGAGCCCGCCACAAACGGATGATTGCCGAACACAAGTTCCTCGCTGAGCAAGGGGCGGAACTGGTTGAATTGCGTCTCGATTACATTGGTCGCGCGATCAGCCTTTCCCGGCTGCTCGAAAAACGGCCATGCCCTGTGGTTTTGACCGCTCGCCGACGTGATGACGGTGGACGCTGGATGAAAACGGAGCAGGAACGTTTGATGCTGCTCCGCAGTGCTATCGCTGCTGGAGTGGAATATGTCGATATTGAAGCAGATATTGCTGCGCAAATACCGCGATACGGAAATACCAAACGGATCATTAGTTTCCACGACATGTCGGAAACACCAGACAATCTGGAAGAATTGCACGCCGCGATGGCTGATGAAGATGCAGACATCGTCAAAATCGCAACCATGGCGAATTCGTTCGCTGACAACCTGCGCATGATCAAACTGGTCCGAAACGCCAAGGTGCCTACCATTGGAATCTGCATGGGTGAAATTGGTGTGATCACACGCTTGTTGGCAAATCGACTCGGATCACCCTTCACTTATGCAACGTTTTCTGGAGGCCGTAAAATGGCACCCGGACAACTGGACTGGAAAGAGATGAGGGACCTGTACAAGTACGACACTATCGATGAGGAAACCGAATTCTTCGGAGTCGTGGCTGACCCAGTTGCGCACAGCTACAGTCCGCTGATCCACAACAAGGCATTCGCAGAGGGAAACCTGAATGCACGATACTTTCCATTCCGTGTTCCAAAGAACGATTTAAGCAGTCTGGTGGATAGCTGCACCGACCTCAACATAAGTGGCTTGAGTGTCACAATTCCACACAAAGAAGACGCCATCGAATTCTGCTCTCAGGCTGAATCGAGTGCGACGGGAATCGGTGCTGTTAACACGATGGTATTTCAGAGCGACGACTGCCTGGGCTACAACACTGATTATCGCGCGGCAATGGATTGCATAGAAGAAACTTTCCAAATCGACAAATCGCAGGAAAGACCCATGCAGGGACTCACTGCCATGGTGCTGGGTGCGGGCGGAGTCTCGAGAGCAATCGCATGGGGACTGAAACAACGCCATTGTGATGTCGTTATCAGCTCAAGAACGCATGAAAGGGCACAACTCCTTGCCGCAGAAATTGGTTGCCGAACCGTTGATTGGGATCAACGACATGAACCGAAGATCAACTTGCTAATCAATGGAACCCCGGTCGGCATGCACCCGGACATGGATTCTTCGCCTTACAACGGGTCTGCCATGAGTCAGTACCTTGCAGTATTCGATACGGTGTACAACCCGGAAAACACGCTTTTGATCAAGCATGCCAAACGAGCAAATTGCCGCATTATCACCGGCGTTGACATGTTCGTCAGGCAGGCTGCTTACCAATACAAGCTGTTCACGGGCCTCGATGCCCCGGTCCAGATCATGCGACAGACCATCAAGCAGGCCACCAACCCGGTGCAATTGAATTGAGCGATCGGGATCCAGAGTCACAGGTCAATCGATCCAATGGTGTACAACTGCGCCAAGCACAGCCAGTTGATGCAGAAGCCATCCACGCCCTGATGCGACCCTACGTGATGCAACGCCTGCTTCTGGCCAGAACGGAAGCCGAAATCATCGAGCTCACTCGACACGGCTTTGTTGCCTATCAGGAAATCGAGGATAAACCATCAAAACTGATCGGTTTCTCGGCGATCGAAATCTATGGACCTAAACTTGCCGAGCTGCAATGCCTCGCAGTAGATACGGACTTTCAAGGCAGTGGCGTGGGGCGACAACTTGTGGAAGCCTGTGTCGCTCGCGCCCGCGAACTGAACGTCATGGAAATTCTCGCAATCAGTTCATCCGAGCGATTTCTGCAAAGCTGCGGGTTTGATTATTCACTACCAGATCAGAAGAAAGCCCTGTTTCGCCAACTGCGACCGCGGCCAACCGAGTTTCGCGGGTCCGATCTCGGAGAATCGGATTCCTGACTCATCACACAAGCCCAATGCATGGTTGAACAGCCAAGCGGCCACGTAGCTTGGGGGCTTCGCTCGTCGCAACTCGACAAACCCTGCCCTACATACTCTGTCGCTTATCAACGACGCTTACCTACGTCAGGCTTGCTCCATTGACGTGCTTCGCTCACATGCTCGAATCGCCACCACGATCACCCTCATCGCCTTGATCATGAGTCCCGGCGTCAGCATCATCCGTTGGCTCCATGGAATCGCCTTCGAGCTGGCCTTGCTCGGCTCCAGTGCCACGCTTTGCTTCATAAAGTTCCGAAGCAGGCATGGATGTGGCTCCCAAGTCTCCAGCTCGGCCAAAATCTTCCTGTTCCAGCCCAGATTCGCAGGATGCCAAGGCACCAAAGAGGTCAGCATCGCTCGTGCTCGGATCAGCACCCGCGC